>NZ_JBJJBV010000266.1:0-9115 GCF_045446735.1 Nocardiopsis protaetiae | reverse complement strand
GTGCTGTCCCTGCCGGGTGAGACCGCGGTGTGGCTGCGCGCCTGATCCGTTCGCGGCAGCACTGCTCCGCTCGCGGCAGGACTGCTCCGTTCATGGAGTGCACCGGCGGCCGGGCGTCCTCGTGGCGCCCGGCCGCCGCCGCATCCGGCCCTCGTATCCGGGGCCCGCGGGCCGCCGGTCCGTACCGGTTACCGCAAGACCGGCCGGGTTGCGCGGCCTTCTTGCAGGTAGGGTGGCAATGGTGTGACCAAATGGTGCACGATCACAGATACGATCAGCCCAGAGTGACACCAACGCGACGGAAAGGTTCGGGTCACACCATCGTTTCCATGGTGTTTCCACATCTTTATCCCGCAGGCCTGCAAAGTCTTTCAATGCTTGCAAGTTATTGCTAACGTCACAACACCACGCACGGCGGCGGCAGGAAGCGGAACCCCCGGCGGACCGCACGCACGACCTCCTCAGCCCGTCCTCCCGGAAGGAAGACACCATGAGATTGCGCACCGCACCGGCGATCGCGGCCCTCGCCGCGACCGCCCTGATGGCGACCGCTTGTGGAGGCGGCGGCGACGACGCCCAGGACGCCACCGACACCACCCTCGTCATCTGGTCCGACCCCGAGCGCGCCGCCGCCATCGAGGCCGCCGCCCAGAACTTCGCCGACACCAACGGCGTCAAGGTCGACGTGCAGCAGCTCGCCTTCGGCGACATCCAGGGCGACCTGCTCAACGCCCACCAGGCCGGCAACGCCCCCGACATCTTCATCGGCGCCCACGACTGGACCGGCAACCTGGTCCGCAACGGCGCCGTGCAGCCCGTCGAGCTGCCCGAGCACCGCGCCGAGACGCTCGACGAGACCTCCGTGGAAGCCCTCACCTTCGACGGCCAGCTCTTCGGCGTGCCGTACTCGCAGGAGAACATCTTCCTCATGCGCAACACCGCGCTGGTCCCGGACGCCCCGGAGACCTTCGAGGAGCTCGTCGAGGTCGGCACTTCCCTCAAGGAGAGCGGCGAGACCAGCGAGGTCCTGTCCATGGCCGTCGGCCAGGAGGGCGACCCCTACCGGATGAACGCCCTGTTCACCTCCGCCGGCGGTTACCTCTTCGGCCAGGACGACCAGGGCACCTGGGACCCCACCGACCTGGGCCTGAACACCGACGAGTCCATCGCCGCCATGGAGAAGATCGCCGAGTACGGCGAGTCCGGCCAGGGCGTGCTGCGCCGCTCCATCGACACCCAGAACGACGCCGCCCTCTTCTTCGACGGCGAGGCCCCGTTCTTCATCGCCGGCCCCTGGAACATCGGCGACGCCGACGCCTCCGACGTCGAGTACGGCATCAGCCCCATCCCGGGCTTCGAGGGTGAGGGCCCGGCCCGCCCCTACATCGGCTACCAGGCCTTCTTCGTCACCGAGGGCAGCGCCAACAGCGCCCTGGCCCAGGAGTTCCTGGCCAACCACGTGACCGACCCCGGGTTCATCCTCAGCCTCTACGAGTCCGACCCGCGCACCCCGGTCCAGCTGGAGGCCCTGGAAGAGGTCTCCGCCGACGACGCCAACATCGCCGCCATCGCCGAGGCCGGCGCCGACGGCATGCCCATGCCGTCCATCCCCGAGATGGGCGAGACCTGGGAGCCCCTCGGCAAGGCCGAGGCCGCGATCATCGGCGGTGCCGACGTCCGCGAGACCATGGAGAGCACTCACGACACGATCGCCGAGAAGATCGGCGGCTAGGAGTGTCCTCCCGCAGCAGCGCGGGCGCCCCCGGCACGGGGGCGCCCGCCCGCACGTCACTGCCCGGCGGCGGCTTCGCCGGCTCCGGCTCCCTGTGGGGCCAGGTCGCCAAGATCGCCCTGCTCGGCCTGTTCACCGCCCTGGGCGTCTGGGCCGCCCTGCCGCTGTACGTCGGCGGCAACTGGGGGGGCATCGCCGTCGTCGCGGCCGTGCTCGTCCTCGTCTACTGGGTGTACCTGTCCAAGAGGACGGTGCCGTTCAAGTACCTGCTCCCCGGTGTGCTGTTCCTGATCGCGTTCCAGATCCTGCCGGTGCTCTACACCATGAGCACCTCGGTCACGAACTTCAGCGACGGCCACCGCGGCGACAAGGAACAGGCCATCGCCGCCATCGAGGCGTACTCGGTGACCCGCGCCGAACAGGGCCGCGAGTTCGGCCTCACCGTCGCGACCACCGGCGACCCCGAGACCGGCGAACTGGTCTTCCTCCTCACCGACCCCGAGGGCAACGCCTACGCCGGCGACATCGAGGGGCTGCGGCCCCTGGACGGCGCCACCGTCGACCCCGCCTCCGGGCGGGTCACCGAGGCGTTCGGCCACACCGTCCTGACCCCCGCGCAGATCAACGCGCGCAGCCGGGAGCTGGAGGAGTTCGCCGTCCCCGTGGGCGACGGCACCGGTATCCGGGCCAACAGCCTCTCCACCGCCTACGAGGGACAGGCCACCCGGGTCTACGACGCCGACTGCGACTGCGTCACCGACACCTCGACCGGCGTCGTCTACACCGCCGACGACGAGCGGGGCGCGTTCTACAACGAGGACGGGCAACGGCTCCCCCAGGGCTGGCAGGTCAACGTCGGCTTCGACAACTTCGCCCGGTTCCTGTTCAACCCCACCTTCGCCACCTCGTTCTTCTCCATCCTGGTGTGGAACATCGGCTTCGCGTTCGCCGTCACCGGCCTGGTGTTCGTCGTCGGCCTGGCCATCGCCCTCACCCTGCACGTGCCCGAGCTGCGCGGCAAGAAGGCGTACCGGATCCTGGTGGTCCTGCCGTACGCCATGAGCTCGCTGGCCATGTACCTGCTGTGGCGGGACATGTTCAACACCGACTTCGGCCTGTTCAACCAGCTGCTGGGAACCAGCGTCGACTGGCTGGGCGACGCCTGGACGGCGCGGTTCGCGGTGATCCTGGCCAACGTGTGGCTCGGCTACCCGTACATGTTCCTGGTCGCCACCGGCGCCCTCCAGGCCATCCCGCGGGAGCTGACCCAGGCGGCGCGGATCGACGGGGCCGGGGCCTGGCAGGCGTTCCGGCACGTGACCCTGCCGATGCTCATGGTCGCGATGACGCCGATCCTCATCGCCACGTTCGCGTTCAACTTCAACAACTTCAACGCGGTGTGGCTGATCACCAAGGGCGGGCCGTTCCCGCCCGGCGACCCGACGGCCGGGGCCACCGACCTGCTCATCACGTACACGTTCCGGATGGCGTTCACCCAGGCCACCGCCGAGTACGGGTACGCGGCGGCGCTGTCCGTGATGATCTTCGTGATCGTCTCGGTGATGTCGGTGATCAGCCTCAGCCGCAGCAGGGCCCTGAAGGAGGTGGACCGATGACCGCGACGACGCAGACGGGCCGGGGGTACCGGCGCGGCCCGGGCACCGCGCTCGCGCAGTGGGCGGTGCGGTTCGGCTGGCGGCACGTCGTGATGATCGTGGTCGCGGCGTTCGCGCTGTTCCCCGTGCTGTTCGTGGTGTCGGCGGCGGTCAACCCCGTCGGCACGCTCAGCAGTGCGCGGCTGTGGCCCACCGGGGCCGGGTTCGACAACGCCGTGGACCTGTTCCGGAACACGCCGTTCACCACCTGGTACGCCAACTCGCTGTTCTTCGCGGTGACCAACGCCGCGGCGACGGTGTTCCTGTCGGCGCTGGCCGCGTACGCGTTCAGCCGGATGCGGTTCAAGGGGCGGCGGGTGGGGATGATCGGGCTGCTGATCATCCAGATGTTCCCGCAGTTCCTGGCGATCGTCGCCATCTACCTGATGTTCAGCACCATCGGCGAGTACCGGCCCGAGGTCGGGTTCGACACCCGGTGGGGGCTGCTGCTGGTGTACCTGGGCGGGGCGCTGAGCATCAACACGTGGCTGATGAAGGGCTTCTTCGACACGGTGCCCACGGAGCTGGACGAGTCCGCCCAGATCGACGGGGCCACGCACGCGCAGGTGTTCTTCCGGATCATGCTGCCGCTGGTGACGCCGGTGCTGGCGATCGTGGGGCTGCTGGTGTTCATCTCGACCATCAACGAGTTCCTGATGGCGAGCGTGTTCCTGCGCGACACCGGCGCCAAGACGCTGGGGCTGGGGCTGTACCAGCTGGTGGAGTCGCAGCGCAACGCGAACTTCGGGATGTTCTCGGTGGGGGCGATCATGCTGTCCCTGCCGACGCTGATCGTGTTCTGGTTCCTCCAGAGGTACATCACCGAGGGGCTGACCGCGGGCGCGGTCAAGGGCTGAGCCGCCCGCGGCGCACCCACGAGGGGCGCCTCCCGCCGGGGAGGCGCCCCTCGGCGTTCCCGCCCGCGTCCGTGCCGGTCCGGGGCCGGTGGCCGCCGCGGGGCGGTGCCGACGTCCCTGGGCCCGGCACACGCGAGCGCCCCGAGTAGGGCACCCCGCCCCATTCCCGTCCGTTCCCGTCCGCGGCGGCCCTGCCGGTGTCCTTGGCACCGGCACACGTGAGTCCCCCGGGCGAGGTGTCCCCGTGTCCGCTCCGAGCCGCCCGCCGACACCCTCGAAAGGGCGCGCGGCCCGAGGGCCGTGGCCCGCTCAGGGAGGCTCCTTGAACGCCGAAGGGGCGCCCCCTGGCGGGGGCGCCCCTGGTGGCGCGTGCGGCGGGCGGGACTACTTCTTCTTCTTGTCCTCGCCGGTGGTGTCCGTGGACAGCGCGGAGATGAAGGCCTCCTGGGGCACCTCGACCCGGCCCACCATCTTCATCCGCTTCTTGCCCTCCTTCTGCTTCTCCAGCAGCTTGCGCTTACGGCTGATGTCACCGCCGTAGCACTTGGCGAGCACGTCCTTGCGGATGGCGCGGATGTTCTCACGGGCGATGACCCGGGCGCCGACGGCGGCCTGGATCGGCACCTCGAACTGCTGCCGCGGGATGAGCTCGCGCAGCTTCTTGGTCATCTCCACGCCGTAGGTGTACGCCTTGTCCTTGTGGACGATCGCCGAGAAGGCGTCCACGGCCTCGCCCTGCAACAGGATGTCGACCTTGACCAGGTCGGCCTGCTGCTCGCCGGTGGGCTCGTAGTCCAGGGAGGCGTAGCCCTTGGTGCGGGACTTGAGGTGGTCGAAGAAGTCGAAGACGATCTCCGCCATCGGCAGGGTGTAGCGCATCTCGACGCGGTCCTCGGACAGGTAGTCCATGCCCTGCATGTCGCCGCGCCGCTCCTGGCACAGCTCCATGATCTGGCCGATGTAGTCCGAGGGGCTGAGCACCGTGGCCTTGACCATCGGCTCGTAGATCGCGGCGATCTTGCCCGCCGGGAACTCGCTCGGGTTGGTCACCACGTGCTCGGTGCCGTCCTCCATCTCCACCCGGTAGACCACGTTGGGCGCGGTGGAGATGAGGTCGAGGTTGAACTCGCGCTCCAGCCGGGCGCGGGTGATCTCCAGGTGCAGCAGGCCCAGGAAACCGCAGCGGAAGCCGAAGCCCAGCGCCGCCGAGGTCTCCGGTTCGAACACCAGGGCGGCGTCGTTGAGCTGGAGCTTCTCCAGGGCGTCGCGCAGCACCGGGTAGTCGGTGCCCTCGATCGGGTACAGGCCCGAGAACACCATGGGCTTGGGGTCCTGGTAGCCCGACAGCATGTCGGTGGCGGGCCGGTTCAGGGCGGTGATGGTGTCACCGACCTTGGACTGGCGCACGTCCTTGACACCGGTGATGATGTAGCCGACCTCGCCCACGCCCAGGCCGGCGCACTTGGTGGGCTCGGGCGAGCTGACGCCGATCTCCAGGATCTCGTGGGAGGCCCGGGTGGACATCATCTGGATGCGCTCGCGCGGGCTGAGGTGGCCGTCCACCACACGGACGTAGGTGACCACGCCGCGGTAGGTGTCGTAGACCGAGTCGAAGATCATCGCGCGGGCCGGGGCGTCGGCGTCGCCGATCGGCGGCGGGATCTGCCGGACGATCTCGTTGAGCAGCTCCTCGACGCCCTCGCCGGTCTTGGCGCTGACCTTGAGCACGTCGGAGGGCTCGCAGCCGATGATCCCGGCCAGCTCCTCGGCGTACTTCTCCGGCTGGGCGGCCGGCAGGTCGATCTTGTTGAGCACCGGGATGATCGTCAGATCGTTCTCCAGCGCCATGTACAGGTTGGCCAGGGTCTGGGCCTCGATGCCCTGGGCGGCGTCCACCAGCAGGACCGCGCCCTCGCAGGCCGCCAGCGAGCGGGAGACCTCGTAGGTGAAGTCGACGTGCCCGGGTGTGTCGATGAGGTCCAGGGTGTAGGTCTGGTCGTCCAGCGCCGTGAACGGGATGCGCACGGCCTGCGACTTGATGGTGATGCCGCGCTCGCGCTCGATGTCCATGCGGTCCAGGTACTGGGCCCGCATCTGACGGTCCTCGACGACACCGGTGATCTGGAGCATCCGGTCGGCCAGCGTCGACTTGCCATGGTCGATGTGCGCGATGATGCAGAAGTTGCGGATCAGCGCGGGATCGGTCCGGTTCGGCTGTGCCACCGTGCTCCGTTCGACTAAGGGATTCGGGGTGTGCGGCCCGCGGGGCCATCGTCCATCATCCCATGAGGGAGGGCGCGCCCTCCCCTTGGGCGGGCGGCGGACGGTGCGACAGTATGGTCGCGCACGCGGGTCTGTCCGATGTCCAGATTATGCGACCTCCGAGCCGCTCGGGGCGCACGAACGGTGGGGGTGGCGGCGGTGAAGTGGTTTCTGACCCGGCTGCTGGCGGGTGCGGCGGCGGTGGCCGTCGTCCTGGTGGGCATCGGGGTGCTGCTGGCCGCCCAGTATTCGGGGAAGCCCGCGGCGTGGGCGGTCTCCCAGGGGACCGACGCCGTGTGGGTGGACTCCGCCGACGACGCCGACGCCCTCCGGGCGCTGCTGGACACCGGGGCGGTGGACACCGTGTACCTGTTCGCCGGGGAGATCGACGCCGAGGGCGGTGTTTCCGCCACCGACGACCTGCGGCCCCTGGTCGAGGGGTACCCGGACGTGCGGGCGCTGGCCTGGCTGCGGCACGCCACCGAGGGTTCGTCGCTGCTGGAGACCCGGTTCGACAGGGAGGCCCGCGAACGGCTCGCCCCTTCGGTGGCCGGGGCCGCCGAAGGCTACGCGGGGGTGCATCTGGAGATCCGGCCGGTGCGCGTCAACGACCCGTCGGTGCCGGAGCTCATGGACCTGGTACATGAAGAGCTGCCCGAGGACGCCGTCCTGTCGGTGCTGGCGCACCACGTGGAACTGGCCCCGGGCGGGCGCATCCCGTCGTTCGTGATGAACGGCGAGGAGAAGTACTGGTCCAAGGGGTACCTGGCGCGGGTGGCGCGGCACGCCGACGAGGTGGTGCTGCCGGGGACGGACCCGGGGATGCCCGCGGACGCCATGGACGGCGGGTTCACGGTGCGGCAGGTGACCGAATCGGTCGCCGCTCTGCGCACCCGCGACGACATGACGATCCGGTTCGGGGTGCCCTCCGGCGAACAGGCCGCGACGGTACTGGCGGGGATCCGGCTGGGCATGACCGAGGCCGAGGCGCCCGAACAGATGCGCCTGGGGGTGAGCCTGTCCGATCCGGCGGACCTGCCGCTCTATACCGCCGGGTGGCTGGGCTGAGCAGTGAGCGCCATACGGCATACTGGAAGTCCGTGTCTCGGACTTCCACGTTCTTTCAAGCCCTGTGGAACCACACACCCGGCGTCGACGCCCGTGTCGGCCGCTCACGGAACGGCTGCCCGTGAGCAGAGCCCGCGGACCGACCGACGCACAAGCACAGAACAACTGGAGCACGTTTTCGCATGGCGAACATCAAGTCGCAGAAGAAGCGCATTCGGCAGAACGAGAAGGCCCGTGTCCGCAACCAGGCGGTGCGCTCTTCGCTGAAAACGGCCGTCCGCCGGTTCCGTGAGGCTGCCGAGACCGGGAACGTCGAGCAGGCCACCGTGGCCCAGCGCTCCGCCTCCCGCGCCCTGGACAAGGCCGTGAGCAAGGGCGTCATCCACAAGAACCAGGCCGCGAACCGCAAGAGCGCGATCGCCAAGCGCCTGCACGACCTGCAGAGCGCCTAAAGCCTCATCCCGAAGGCCCGGTCCCCGTGGACCGGGCCTTCGAGTTATCCACAGGCCGCGACCTCCCGCTGGCGCACCGTCACCGAGCTCCCTAGTTTGGGCTCATGACCCCTCGACACGACCAGCAGGAACGACTCCGAGCCCTGGGCCTGGACGCCTCCCCGGCCGCACGCCGGCTGCGCGCCCGCATCCCCCGCCCGGCCCCCGAGCCCGCCGCGGGCATCCCGAGCGCCCCGTACTCGGTGGACGCCTGGCCCGAACGCGACCCCGGCGACCGCGCCCCGGCGCCCCCGGACCCGGACGCCACCCGCACCGTCCGGACCCCGCCCCCGCGCGACCCGCCCCCGTGGACCGGCGCCCGCCTCCCCACCGACGGCACCACCCAGCGCCTCCATCCCCGGCCCGCCGGCGTGAGCGGCCCGACCTCCAACGGCGAGACGGCGCACACCGCCGCCCACCCGTGGAACCCGCACCCCTACGCCGGTGAAGCGGTCGTCAAGCGGGCCCACGGCGCAGGCCGCGCCACCGATCACCCGCCCCCGGCCGATGCCCGGCCGCGGGCCGAACACCCCACCCCGGCCCGAAGCAACAGCGCACACGAACCGGCCACCGGCGGCAAGACGGCGCCCACCCGGGCCGAACATGCCCATGACGTAGGCCGCAGCCGCGGCGGCCCGACCGACGCAGCGGCACACGGAACGCCGACGGGTACCGGCGCGACTGCGAGCAGCGGCCGACCGCGAGGCGAGCACCCCACCGCGGGCTGGAACAGCGGCGCGCGCAAGCCCGGCCCGGACAACGAAACGGCGTACACCGCCGACCGATCCCCGGGACACGCGACCGCTCACCCGGCCACGGCCGACGCCGACCAGCCTCGGATCGAACGTCCCATCGCGGACTGGAGCAGCGGCACAGGCGAACCGGCCACTGGCGGCGGGACGGCGCCCACCCCCGCCCGGCCCCGGGGCGGGCGCCCCCACCAGGGCCGCGCCACCGACCACCCCGCCACAGCGGCCACCGCCCAACCGTGGGCAGAGCAACCCACAGCGAACCGGAGCAGCGGCACAGGCGAACCGGCCACTGGCGGCG
>NZ_JBJJBV010000265.1:0-9178 GCF_045446735.1 Nocardiopsis protaetiae | reverse complement strand
CGTTCCACCGGCCCCGCTTTCCACCGGCCCGGGCGTTCGCCCTGGGCGCAAGGGTTCGGGGGCATCAGCGGGGGCGGGCCGGTGTTGAGGTCGTCATGGACGCTGAGAAGAACACAGCGCGGACACCGGACCAGGACATCCTCGACTCCTACAGTTCCACCGTCACGACCGTCGCCGAGACGGTCCTGCCCAGCGTCGCCGCCCTGACCCTGCGCGGCCCCCGCGGCTCCGGAGCGGGCTCGGGCGTGGTCTTCACGCCCGACGGGCTCCTGCTCACCAGTGCGCACGTCGTCGACGGCACCGACCGGGGCCGGGCCGAGTTCGGCGACGGCTCCGAGACCGCGTTCACCGTGGTCGGCGCCGATCCCCTCTCGGACCTGGCGGTGCTGCGCACCGAGCGCGACATCGCCCCGCCCGTGACCCTGGGCGACGCCGACACCCTGGCCGTGGGCCGCCTGGTGGTGGCCGTCGGCAACCCGTTCGGGCTGTCGGGCTCGGTCACCGCCGGGATCATCTCGGGGCTGGGCCGCTCGCTGCCCGCCCGGGAGGGGCGGCACGTGCGGCTCATCGACGACGTCATCCAGACCGATGCCGCCCTGAACCCGGGCAACTCCGGGGGCGCGCTGGCCGACTCCCGGGGCCGGGTGGTGGGCGTCAACACCGCCGTCGCCGGCTACGGGCTGGGCCTGGCGGTGCCGATCAACTCCACCACCCGCGGCATCATCGCCGACCTGGTCTCCCGGGGCCGGGTGCGGCGCGCCTGGCTGGGGGTGGCCGGGGTCCCGGCCCCGCTGCCGCCGGAGGTGGCCGAACGCACCGGCCGCAAGCGCGGCCTGCGCGTGGTGGAGGTGGTGCCGGGCAGCCCCGCCGGGGTCGCCGGGATCCACCTGGGCGACGTGGTCCTGCACGCCGCCGGGCACCCGATCCGGGACGGCCAGGGGTTGCAGAAGCTGATGCTGGGGACGGCGATCGGTGCGCGCATGCCCATCACCGTGCTGCGCAAGGGCGCGCTGGTGGACGTGGTGGCGGTTCCCGAGGAGCTGGCCCGGGCCCGCTGAGCCGGGCCCGCCGAACCGACAGAACACACAAAGGGGGCCCGCCGTAACGGCGGGCCCCCTTTCACGTGCGCGGGTCAGCCGCGCAGCAGCGCCTGGTGGGCCAGCTCCCGGCACAGGACCGCGAAGTCCAGTCCGGCGGCCGCCGCGGCCATCGGGAAGGTGGAGGTCTCGGTCAGCCCGGGGGCGACGTTGGTCTCCAGGAAGACGACCTCGCCGCCGTCGGTGACGATGAGGTCGGTGCGGGACAGGTCCCGCAGCCCCAGGGCGCGGTGCGCGGTCAGCGCCACCTCGCGGGCCGCCGCCAGGGTCTCCTCCGGCAGCCGGGCCGGGCAGAAGAACTCGGTGCGGCCCGCGGTGTAGCGGGCTGCGTAGTCGTACACCCCGCCGTCGGGCACGATCTCCACCGGCGGCAGCGCGGTGGGCCCGTCGCCGGTGTCGAGCACGGCCACCGCCAGCTCGGTGCCCTGCACCTGCTCCTCGACCAGGGCCGAGTCGCTGTAGGCGAAGCACGACACCAGGGCGGCGGACAGGTCCTGCACCCCGGTGACGGGGGTGGCGCCGAACGCCGACCCGCCGCGGTCGGGCTTGACGAACAGCGGCGAGCCCAGCCGGTCGGCCAGCTTGGCCAGCAGCGCCGGGGCGCCCAGGTCGTGAAAGGCGGACTTGGGCAGGACGACGCCGCGCGGCACCCGCACCCCGCGGGCGGCCATGAGGGCCTTGGCGACGGGCTTGGCGTAGGCCAGGCGGCAGGCGGCGGGGTCGGCCCCCACGTAGGGGACGCCGACCAGGTCCAGGACCTCGCGGATGGTGCCGTCCTCGCCCGCCGACCCGTGCAGCACGGGGAAGACCACCTGGGGCGGGTCGTCGGTGAGGCGGTCCAGCAGGGTGGCGTCGACGTCGGCGACCTGGACCTCCACGTCCAGCCGGCGCAGCGATTCGGCGACGCTGCGCCCGGAGTGGACGCTCACCTCGTGTTCGGGGGACAGGCCCCCGGCGAGAACGAGAACGCGGTCAAGGTCGGCCACGGCGCGGACCTCCTTCTGTGCTGTCATGGTGCTCGGTGCCCCTCGGGGTCAGGGCGTGTCGGGGGCGGGTGCCTGGTCGCCCTCGGTGGGTGGGACGAGGGTGCTGCCGAACGTATCACGCAGGTCCAGCTCGCCCTCGATGGCTCCGACCAGGCGCCGGACGCCCTCGCGGATCTGCTCCGGGGTGGGGTAGCAGAAGCTCAGCCGCATGCTCTGGCGGCCGCGGCCGTCGGCGTAGAACCCGGTGCCGGGCACGTAGGCGACGCGTTCGGTGACGGCGCGGGGCAGCATGGCCTTGGCGTCGATGCCCTCGGGCAGGGTGGCCCAGACGAAGAACCCGCCCTCGGGGCGCGTCCAGGTGCAGCCGTCGGGCATCATCGCGGTCAGCGCGGAGAGCATGGCGTCGCGGCGTTCGCTGTACATGCCGTTGAACGCCTTGATCTGCTCCTTCCACGGGAACTTGCGGAAGTAGCGACGCACCACCAGCTGGTTGAAGGTGGAGTGGCTGAGCATCGCCGACTCGGCGGCCAGGACCAGCTTGGCGCGGACCGCGGCCGGGGCCAGGGCCCAGCCGATGCGCAGGCCCGGGGAGAGGGTCTTGGAGAGCGAGCCGAGGTAGACGACGTTGCCCTCGCTCTGGGAGTACAGGGTGGGCCGGGGCTCGCCGTCGTAGCGCAGCAGGCCGTAGGGGTTGTCCTCGACGATGAGCACGCCGTGGCGGTCGCAGGCCTCGACGACGGCGGCGCGCCGCTCGGCGCTCATGGTGATGCCGGCCGGGTTCTGGAAGTTGGGGATCGTGTAGAAGAACTTGACCGGCCGCCCGTCGAGCTCGGCGCGGACCAGCGCCTCCTCCAGCTCCGCGGGGATCACGCCCTGCTCGTCCATGCCCACGTGGCGGATGTCGGCCTGGAACGCGGCGAAGGTGTTGATGGCGGTGACGTAGGTGGGGGCCTCGGTGAGGACGACGTCGCCGGGGTCGACGAAGACCCGGGTGATGAGGTCCAGGGCCTGCTGGGAGCCGACGGTGACGATGACGTCGTCGGGGGCGGCGGTGATGCCTTCGAGCTTCATGTACTCGCAGAGCTGCTCGCGCAGGACGGGGTCGCCCTGGGCGGAGCCGTACTGGAGGGCGGCCGCACCCTCTTCGGCGACGACGTCCTTGACCAGTTCGCCCAGCGGCTCCAGCGGCAGGGCGGCGACGTTGGGCATGCCTCCGGCGAGGGAGACGACCTCGGGGCGCGATGCGACGGCGAAGAGTGCCCGGACCTCCGATGCGACCATGCCCTGGGCCCGGCGTGCGTAGCGGCCGATGTGCGGGTCGATGCGCGAGCCCTGACGATCGGGCTGGCGGGGGTCAGTGGACACGATCCACCTCCGTTGGGAAGGACGGTCGGGCGAGCCGGTGCGGTGGCGCCGCCGGGATCATCGTTGGTCCTGGTTACGACGCCCGCAATGGGCCCGTGGTTCACACGGGTCGTCCGTGGCGGCCGGGCCGGGGGCGACGCCGATGCGACGGTCGGGTCGGGTGAGCCGTGTGCGAACACGGTTCGGTAAATGCACCGAGTGTAACCCAGTGCACCGCCGCGACCCCCACCGGGCAAGGGATTGGTGCTGTTCATCACGCTTTCCCCTTTCGCCCGAATGGTCGCCATTGTTCTTCGGGGGGTACCCGCCCGACCCCCGCGACGCGCACGGCGATGACCGGATCTTGGACGATATTTCACTCTCGGTGACCGTGTCGGAACAGGGCCGCCGGCCGCCGCTCGGCGACGGTGGGGGCGGGTCCACCGCGGCGGTGGGCCGGGAGGGGGAAGTGTCATGGGAGTCCGCTCGACCGGGGCCCGCGCGCCGCTGGCCCTCCTGCTGGCGGGCGCGGCCTGGGCCGTCGTCTCGTGCTCGCCCGCGACGGAGGCCGACCCCGCCGCGGTGGAGCTGCAACGGACGGCGGAGGCCCTGTCGGTGACGGTGCTGCGCCCGGGGGCCGAGCGCGCCTTCGCCCGCGAGGGCCACCCCCTGGAAGGTGCCCTGGAGTGCGGCACCACCCCGCCCGCCGACGCCTCCCCGTCCCGGGAGGCCGAGGCCGACCTCGGCGACACGACCGTCGTGCACTGCACCGGCACCACCGAGGCGGGTGCGCAGGCGCGGTTCGAGGGCGAGCTGTCCCGGGAGGCGCTGATCGCCCGCCCGGCGGGCGACGACGGGCTGCCGGGGACCTTCGTGGGCACCGTGGACGGCGACGAGGTGTTCCGGATGGACTGCCTGCAGTGCGCCCCGGCCGCGGAGGACACGGGCGACCAGGAGGCGGGCGGGCAGAAGGGGGCCTCCCCGGCCCGCGACAAGGACTGAGGGCCCGGAAACGTCGGGGGCGGCGTCCCGGAGAGACCGTACCGGGACGCCGCCGATGCGCGGACGGCCCGGGGACTCCCCCGAGGTCCCGGACCCACCTCCGGTCTGTGGACGCGCCCGCCGCGACTCTCCGACCCCCCTCAAGGTCGCAGAAGCGGCGGGCGCCGGTACCGCTCCCGGTGACGGCGGCCGTCGCGCCCTCTCTTGCCCGACGACCGCCCCGGCAGGGGCCGCGCACACCCCATGAAACGCGTTCGGGAGCCCTCCCGCAACGGTTGCACTAGGTTGCGACCTCGATACCCAGGGGAATCGTGCGGTCACTCGATCCCACCCGGGACCGCAACTCGCGCACACCGGGAGAATCCGTCCCTGGCAGCAGGTCCTCGGGGTACTCGGGCAGCACGACGCGCACCACCACGTCCTCGCTGAACCGGTAGGGGCGGCTCTCCACGATGCCGCCCAGGTGGCGGCGGAGCCGGGACAGCTCGGCCCGGACCGTCACCACGTGCCCGACCGCCCCGAACACGTCGTGGGACAGCTCGGCCGCGGTACGCCCGGAGCGGTGCACCGCCAGCAACAGCAGCAGCTCCGCGTGGCGCGGGGTGGGCCGGTGCGCCCAGCTGCCGCTGGGACCCTCGACCTTGACCCCCGGGGCGGGCCCGGACAGGTCCAGGGTGACGGTCGAGGGCGCCGCGCACTCGGCGGGCCGGGGCCGGATGAGCCAGCCGCCCGGCAGCGGCTCCAGGGAGCACTCCCCCAGGGCGGGCAGCCAGGCGGTGCCGCTCTCGCGGTGGGTGGGCAGCAGCACCCGGCGGACGGGCTCCATGTTGACGGCGGCGGCGGTCCACCCGCTGTCGTCGACCACCAGGGCCCGCTCCCGCATCCCGGCCAGCAGCGGCGCCGACACCGCCCGCAGCCGCTCCAGGTGGGTGTGGTGGATGCCCTGGAGATGCGCCTCGGCCAGCTGGGCGACGGCGCTGACCAGGGCCAGCGTGGAGGGGTGGATGGTGGAGACCGGGCCGGTGACGTCGACGGCGCCCAGCAGCCGCCCGTCGCGCGGGTCGTGGATGGGTGCGCAGGCGCAGGTGAGGGCGTGCAGGTTGCGCACGTAGTGCTCGGCCGAGTACACCTGCACCGGCCGGCCAACCACCAGGGCGGTGCCGATGGCGTTGGTCCCGGTGCTGCCCTCGTTCCAGTAGGCGCCCTCGACGAGGCCGACCCGGTCGCCGATGGTGCGGATGCGGTGCGAGCCGTCCCTCCACAGGACCTGGCCGGAGGCGTCGGTGACCAGCATGATGTGGTCGGCCTCGTCGGCCACCGACACCAGGGACCGCCGGATGAGCGGCAGGACCTCGGCGATGGGGGACTCCTCCCGGCGGCGGTGCAGCTCGTCGGGGGAGACCAGGCGCGGCGGCGGCCCGGCGTCGGGGTCGATGCCGAACCTGCGCATGCGGTTCCAGGAGTCCTCGATGACCGGTCGCAGGCGGAACGGGACCGGCCGCCCGTTCAGGGAGGCATCGTGCGTCCGGCGCAGCAGGAGGGCGTGTTCGCGGGGGTCGACCCCTGCGGGCAGGGCCGTGTCCAACTGGGGAAACGACATGGGGCTCCCTGGCCTCGTGTTCACGGTTGCGTCCATCCAGTGTCCTGCTTCGGATTCGGCGTCGGTGAGCGAACCGCGACAGACGCGTGTTTCGGAGGCCGATGGCGCCTTCCACCTCCGTTTTCTGCGAGGGGTGTCGCGGGGTGGCCCTTCAGCTTCCACCATCGCGGTGGTCGGGAACAGCCGATGTGCAAGGGATACCGTGCAATTGGCCGATAACGGCCACGAGGGGTTGACGGAACCGGACCGCCGACGATCCCATCACCGCAGGTCAGAACGTCCTGGTGGCGTTCCGGGCCGATTCGGGCGGGTATCGGCACCGGCCGTTCGCACGTGCACCACGGCTCCGGGGGCGCGCAGCAGCGGCCTCTTCCGGTCCGCCGGTACCCGGTCCACCACGGAAACCACAGCTCAGGCACCGGGCAGGCGGGTGAGGGCGAACCACAGCCGCATCCGCTGCTCGGGGTCGCCCAGGTCCACGCCGAGTTCGCGTTCGATCCGGCCGATCCGGTAGCGGACGCTGTTGCGGTGCACGCCCAGGTCGGCGGCGGCCCGGTCCCAGCCGCCGTGCCGGGTCAGCCAGGCGCGCAGGGTGCGGCGCAGCGTCCGGGCGGTGTCGTCCTCCCCCGCCAGCGGGCCCAGCACCCGACGGGCGAGGGCGTCGGCCGCGGCCGGGTCCAGCAGCTCCGCGAAGGGGTCGGTGTCCTCCTCCCACAGCAGCGGTGCGCCCGCGGCGCGGGCGCGGGCCAGCAGGGCGGCCGCGCGGCGGTCGGCCCCGGGCAGGTCCCCGGGCGGCACCGGGTCGCCGATCGCCCCGGTCCACCCGTGCAGGGCGAGGTCGTCCAGGTCGGCCCGGTGGGCGTCCGGTCCCCGGTCGGCCAGGACGGCGCGCAGGGTTTCGGCGGGTCCGGCCCCGTCCGGCAGGGCTCCCACGACGGCGGTGGGCAGCGGTGGCGGCGCGAGCGGACCGGAGCCCGCCCCGGCCGGGGCGGCGCGCAGCACCCGGTAGCGGGTCGCCCGCGGGTCCCCGGCCAGGTCGGCCAGCAGGGGCGCGGCCGCCGCGCCGGGGTCGCCGTCCAGCAGCAGCGCGGCGATCAGCGCCCCGGGCACCGGGGGCGGCGCGGGTGCGGTGCGGGCGACCAGGTCCAGCAGGGCGGTGGCGGTGCGCAGCACGGCGCGGTCGGTGACGCCCAGCGGCGCGGGGCGCCCCACCAGCAGCACCCCGTGCTCGCGGGGCGGGGTGCCGACGGTGTGCCAGAACACCTCCTCGCCCGCCAGCCGGGTCTTGGCACTGCGCGGCCCGGCCGGCGCGGTCAGGCGGCCCAGCAGTTCGGCGGCCTCGGGGCCGGGGTCGGCCGGGGCCCCGGGAGCGGTGTGCGCCACCGTCCCGTCGGACCCCAGGACCAGCGCCCAGGCGCCCAGGGCGGCGGCCAGCACCCTCAGGATGCGTTCGGCGGGGTCGGGGGCGGAGACGGCGCGGGCCATGTCGCGGTGGGCCTCGCCCAGGCGGCGCAGGTCGCGCAGCCGCACCTCCTCCAGGGCCTCGGCGACGGCCCGGCCCACGGCGGCGAAGGGGGTGGGGCGGGGCACCTCGAACAGGGGCAGCCCCTGGCGGTGGCACTGCTCCACCAGGGCGGCCGGGACCACGTCGTGGACCGGGGTGACGCCGAACCCGAGGGCGGCCACCCCGGTCTCCACCAGGGACGCCACGTAGGCGCGCACCCCCGCGGTGTCCGCGGGCAGGCCGCTGCCCGCGGTCAGCAGCAGCTCCCCGCCGCGCAGGTAGGGGGTGGGGTCGGCCAGTTCGCTGGACACCGCCCAGGACACCGCCGGGTCCCCCGCCGCCACGACCGGGCGCAGGTCCAGATCGCGACGGGCCAGCACGGTGCCCAGCGCGATGCCGTGGACCTCCTCGCGTTCCTCGTCCACCCGCTCCCCTCCCGTGTCGCCGTGCCGGTCGCCGTGCCGCCGTGTTTCCGCCGGATGATCCGCGGCGGCGCCGACGGCGGCCCTTGTGGATACTCCGACCAGGAGAACACACCCGATTGTGCGTTTCGTCCACTGGAGCGGCCCTGACTTCCCGCCTACCCTGACCGGAGCGCGTGTGACCTGCGCCAACGTCGTCGCCGGTCACACCCCGAACCCGCCGCGCCGAGCGCGCCGACCACGAGAGGGACACCACCGCCCGATGAGCGCACCGATCGGACCCACCGACTCCAGCCTCGTACCGCGTTTCGCCGGACCGGCGACGTTCGCGCGCCTGCCCCGCATCGACCAGGTCGAGCGGGCCGACATCGCCGTGGTCGGCGTCCCCTTCGACTCCGGTGTCTCCTACCGTCCCGGCGCCCGGTTCGGCCCCTCCGCGATCCGCGAGGCCAGCCGCCTGCTGCGCCCCTACCACCCGGGCCTGGACGTCTCCCCGTTCGCCACCGCCCAGGTGGTCGACGGCGGCGACATCGCGGTCAACCCGTTCTCCATCGGCGACGCCGTGGAGACCATCGACGAGGCCGCCTCGCGGTTCGTCCAGGCCGGCACCCGCCTGGTCACCCTGGGCGGCGACCACACCATCGCGCTGCCGCTGCTGCGCTCGCTGTACCGCGAGCACGGCCCCATCGCGATGCTGCACTTCGACGCCCACCTGGACACCTGGGACACCTACTTCGGCGAGCCCTACACCCACGGCACCCCGTTCCGCCGGGCCGTGGAGGAGGGCATCCTCGACACCGAGGCGATCAGCCACGTGGGCACCCGGGGTCCGCTGTACGGCAAGAAGGACCTGGAGGACGACCGCCGCTTCGGCTTCGGGATCGTCACCTCCGCCGACGTCATGCGCAAGGGCGTGGACGAGATCGCCGACGCGCTGCGCCGGCGCATCGGTGACCGCCCGCTGTACGTGTCGGTGGACATCGACGTGCTGGACCCGGCGCACGCGCCCGGCACCGGCACCCCCGAGGCGGGCGGGCTGACCAGCCGCGAGCTGCTGGAGATCCTGCGCGGACTGTCGGACTGCAACCTGGTGGGCGCCGACGTGGTGGAGGTCGCCCCGGCCTACGACCACGCGCAGATCACCTCGACGGCGGCCTCGCACGTCGCCTACGACCTGGTCAGCGTGCTCGCGCTGAACCACGCCCGCAAGGGCTAGGTCCCCG
>NZ_JBJJBV010000264.1:0-9173 GCF_045446735.1 Nocardiopsis protaetiae | reverse complement strand
TGCGCTGCGAGCGCCGCCGCACCGGGATGCACCTGATGTGCACCGACCAGGGCCATCCGGACGGGCGCACCACCCCCGACGGGCGGCGTGAGTACCTGGCCGCCGACCCGTCCGGCCTGGACCCGGACGCCGAATCCGGGCGCGGCCTCGCCCTGGTCGACGCGTTGGCCACCTCCTGGGGCGACAACGGCATCGCCGACCACCGCCAGGTGTGGTTCTTCCTGGCCTACGACCTGACCGACAACCCCTGGACCACCGCGGCCTGAACGGCCGCCTTCGCACCGAGAACGCGAAACGGGCCCAGGAGAGCGGTGCAACGCTCTTCCCAGGCCCTCACAATCCCAAAATCCAGACACTCTCACATGTTCGGAAAGCAGGATCGGTGACGCATCCTATCCCGCGCCCACGCCCTCCGACCGGACCGCCCCGGCCGCTGCCCCGGCGCCCCCGGCCGCCGAAGGACCGGGTTGCCTGACCGGAGCCGTCCCGCCCGCACCTGCGCGGGCGGGACGTTCTGCGTTCCCCGGGCCGCATCAGGCGGACCTGTCTTGCCATGGGGGTGGGCGGCCATGCTCGGGGTCTCGACGGTTGTAGAGGTGCCCATTGCTCTGGCACCCTCGGTCCGGTAGAAAGCCCTGGAACGGAGGATCAAGGTCCGGGTGTTTTGTCCGTTTCTTGAGAAGTCATAAAATCGGCTGGTTTCCCGTGGAATCCGTGCAGGTCATTTACTGTGCTCCCCGCACACGCGGGGATGGTCCGGACAGCTGGAGACGGGTGCCGTCATCCACCCGTGCTCCCCGCACACGCGGGGATGGTCCCCCGTCCCGGCCCCGGTGTGGCAGCCGATCCCGGTGCTCCCCGCACACGCGGGGATGGTCCCATGTGGTCTCCAAATGCGAAGAGGCCACCGCCGTGCTCCCCGCACACGCGGGGATGGTCCCCGGCTCCCGTCTCCGCCATCCGACCGCAGGGTGTGCTCCCCGCACACGCGGGGATGGTCCCGCACGGAAGGACGCGCCGCGGGCGGTCTTCAGGTGCTCCCCGCACACGCGGGGATGGTCCCGCGACGCCGGGGCACCAGCGGACGGCGCCGTCGTGCTCCCCGCACACGCGGGGATGGTCCCTCGCGGCGCGCGGCACCACACACATCTAGGAGGTGCTCCCCGCACACGCGGGGATGGTCCCATGGGCAGGCCGGGTCCGAGGAACACCCCATCGTGCTCCCCGCACACGCGGGGATGCGTTCCGAGGACCGCACCGTAGACCAGCGCGGCACCGGCGCACATCAGTGACGATTTTCTCTACAGGATCAAGAGCCCGCCCGCGCGAAGCGCGGGCGGGCTTCCTCTGCGCAGCGTCGATGTGCCTCGGAGGGAGCGTCACCGGCCCTTAGAAAGCCCACCGAACACTGCTCACTGCGTCGCGAGTCGCCGGAGGAACCACTGAGTCAGGATCTCGTCGACCGCCACCGCGCCGGGCAACTGGGGGGCCGGTTCCAGGCCGGGCTCATCGGCCAGCGGGTGGGCCAAGTCCGGCACGGTCGCCAGTTCGATGTCGGACGGATCCGTGTACCGCTCGCGTAGCGCCCCGACCAGGGAAACCGCGTCCTCACGCAGCGCCGGGTGGTCGCGCTCGCCACTGACCAGTAGCAGCGGCGGCTCCCCTGTGAGACTTTCGGCGCGGCCGACGAAGTCCAGTTCGTCGGCGACCCTGCGGGATTCGGCGGTCCAACCGTAGGGCTGGCCGAGCCCGGCCGCGAGAAGTTCGACGGCCGCGCTCACCCGCACGGCCGGATTGACGAGCGCGACCGCCCCGATCGGACTCGGCGGCGCTGTGAGCACCCGCAGAGCCACCGCCCCGCCGAGTGACGCACCGAGGATGCCGATCGGCTGATCATCGATCGGGAGCTGACGGCGCAGCTCGGCCAGCGCGGCCGGGAACTCCTCGACCGCCTGGTCAACGATCGGACCGAGGTACGCCAGGAGTATGTCCTTGCGAGCGAGTTCGAGGTGTCTGTCCAGGCTGCCGTCGACCATGCGCGAGCCGCACAGCGGCATGCCCAGGTGTACCCGCCAAGCGGGAACACCGGCCATGGGCAGCGCCGCCGCGAAGGCCGCATCCGTGCGCGGTGAGTCCAGCATGTGCCAGGTCACGATCAACGGCGCAGGGTCGGTACCTCCCCCGGACGGGGGGAGGGCCGTGAACGGCACGCCTGCGGCTGTACCGGTGATCGCATCCATACGCACTCCTACGGCTTTCAAGGGCTGGGGCCTCCACCGTAAGGGGGCTCTACCGAGCGGGAATATCCTTTCTGCTGCGGGCAGACCTCCGGGCCCGAACCACGACCCGGCCGAAATGTGTGGAAGCGGGCCGAAGGGGTCGTTCCCCGGCCGGGTAAACGGCGCTCCGGTGTTCCTGACGATGATCCGCATCCTCGTCATCATCGATCTCACGGACCCGCGCACAGCTCTGCCACCGGCGCGAAACCCACCCGCCCTATGGCCTCGGCCAGGCCCGGATCGCCCGGGGCCAGCAGCCGCAGCGGCGCGTTGAGCCACGATGTGCGACGGCACGAAGAACTCGTCCGGCACGACGGCGCGCGCATGGACGAGTGCGCCACCGCCCCCACATCACTGGGCGGGACCACCACGCCTAACCTCCCCACACCCATGGCCCGGTACAGGTAGGCCACGCCCACCCCGGTGCCCATGGCCGAGGCGGTGCCCCAGGCCAGAGCCGACGCCGTGGGCCCGGCCGCCGGAGCGGCGGACGAGTCGCGTTCGGCCTGCCCCACGCAGACGTCACGATCGCACGGACGGCACATGGTCGTCGGCATCGCCAAGGGCCCGGTGCAGACCGGGGAGGAACTCGGACAGCGGTCGGTCCCGGTCAGGCTGTTCGGCCCCCTCCAAGTGCTCTCACCACTTGGTGGAGGGCGTCGGTTCGGGTGGAGAGGGGCCCGCGGGCCGCCTGGGCACCCTCCCGGGTCGGGCGAACGGCGACCCACCGCCCCACGTTCGCTCACGCCGCACCAGCTCTCGGCGTTCCAGTCCTTCGACCATGCGGGCCGCGGCGGGCCGGCTCAGGCCGATCCGGCGCCCGAGTTCGGACCGGCTGTGGCCGAGGACAGGAAAAGTTCGCTGGGGAGCCTAGACGGGGCGGAGGAAACAGTCCTCGTACTCCTGCTGCGCACGCCGGGTGCGGGCGGCGCGCAGAGTGCGCTGCCGGTCGGTGAGCGCGGGGTCGTCGAAGCCGAAGAAACCGGTGTCGAAGGAGTTTGCCCCGACAGGGAAGGACCCTTCCCGCAGGCCGGACACCACGGCGGTGCAGTAGCGCACCATGCGGCCGAAATCCTCGGGCTCATACCGGGCCTCGGCGGCGTAGTTCTCCTTCAGCCCGTTCTCCTCGTCGGAGCGGTGGATCTGCGCGGCGTCGTCCAACTCCCAGAACAGCCGCAGCGCCAACGCGCGGTCACAACGGGGGTGCGTGACCACGGCCAGCGGAACCTCGAAACCTTCATCCCAGTTGTAGGCGCTCATCAGCTCCCACAACCGCCGCTCATCGGCCAGTGCGGCCACCCGCTCGGCCAGGGTGGCGTGCTCGCCCGGTTCGTGGAAGAGGATGCGCTCGACCGCAGGATCCATCCGCCGTCCCTCTGATCTGGTCGGTGACGGCCCCACTGTATCGATCCCCGCCGTCAACTGAGCTCTGACAGACCAGCGACGATTGCCCTGTCCTTGCCGATCCGGTAGAAATCCCTGGAGCCGACAATCAAGGGTCGGGTGTTTTGTCCGTTTCTTGAGAAGTCATAGAATCGGCCGGTTTCCCGTGGAATCCGCCCAGGTCATTTGCTCTGCTCCCCGCACACGCGGGGATGGTCCCGGGACCCGCGTATCAGCGGGGGAGAAGTTCACCTGCTCCCCGCACACGCGGGGATGGTCCCCACGCCGGGATCGGGTTGCCCTGCTCGTCGGCGTGCTCCCCGTACACGCGGGGATGGTCCCGAGCCCGAGAAGCCACTGGAGGCCCGTCCAGTCTGCTCCCTGCACACGCGGGGATGGTCCCTCCTGCTCCTCCAGCAGGATCGCGACGGTGTCGTGCTCCCTGCACACGCGGGGAAAACATTTACCCGGCGATGGAGATCGTCTGTCCGATCGCCGACCGGTCCTCCAACGCGTCGAGGACGGCGTGGGCGAGGTCGGCGCGGGAGATCGTGTACCCCCACCGGACGTTGCCGTCGCGCCGGCTGCGGTAGCGGCCCGATCCCGGCCGGTCGGTGAGTTTGGGCGGCCGCAGGATCGTCCAGTCCAGGCCGCCGGCGCGGATGCGGTCCTCCATGGCCGCCATGTCCGCGTTCGAGTCCCGCAGTACGCGGGCCAGGATCGGCTTCGCGACGAACCGGTTCAGCGGATCGTCGCCGTCCACCACGCCGCCGCTCGCGCTGATGGCGGCGAGTCGGCGCACGCCGCAGGCGTGCATGGCGTCGAGGGTCGGCGTGATGAGGTCCTGCTGGACGGTGCGCGATCCGCCCGGGACCGGTCCGACGCAGAAGGCGACGGCGTCCGCCCTGGCGAACGCCGAGGCCAGGAACCCGCTGTCCCAGGTCCGCGACTCGAAGACCTCCTCCGCCTCCAGTCCGTCGAGCCTGCCGCGGTCGCGCACCACGGCCGCGACGGTGTGCGATCGCAGCCGCGCGAGCCGGACCAGGGCCCTTCCCGATCTGCCGCTGGCTCCGACGACGGCGATCCTCATGTTGAACCTCCAGGGGGTGAGTGAGCGTTTACCCACTATGGTGGGACATGCCGGCTGAGGCGTCAACCGGTGGGATCCGTGAGAGGAAGAAACCGTGGAGAAGGACACACGAGCGCGCATCCTGGACGCCGCGGCGCTGATCATCCGCCGTGACGGACTGGCGCGGGCGACCACCCGGCGGATAGCCAAGGCCGCGGGCTGCTCGGAGGCCCTGCTCTACAAGTACTTCCCCGACAAGCAGGAGATCTTCCTGCGTGTGCTCACCGAGCGGGTGCCCCGGGTGGCGGCGGTGGACGAACTCGTCGGGGTGAACGACGTGCGCGCCAACCTGCGGCTGCTGACCGCGCAGATGCTCGCCTTCTACCAGGAGAGCTTCCCCATGGCCGCGTCGATCTTCGGCGACACCGCCCTCCTCGACGCGCACCGGGAGGGCATGCGCGCCCGCGGCGCCGGTCCGCACGTTCCCGCAGCGCTCGTCGCGGCCTACATCACGGCCGAACAGGAGGCCGGGAGGATCAGGCCGGAGGTGGACGGCGACGCCGTTGCCAGGCTGCTCGTCGGGGCCGCGCTCCACGAGGCCTTCCTGGTGAACTACCGCGGGGAGGGGCTCGACGCCCCCGAGGAACTCGCGGACAGGCTCGTCGCCGCCGTTCTTCCGGCAGGAACCGGCCCGCGCGAAGACTGATCCGAACCGGCGCACCGGCGGGCCCTGTTCCGCGCTCCGGCGGATGCATCGACCGGGGCGGGCTCGGCCGGCGGGTGACGGCCGGTGGCGTGCCGGGGCGGGGGTGGTGTCCCCGCGGCGCCTTCAGGGGTGTACGAAGCCCCGGGGATATGGCATGCTCGGTTTTGGGCAGTCGCCCAAGACGATCGCCCAAACTCTGGACCGGGAGGATGCATGACCACGCAGCGGGCGCAGGAGGTGCGCGAGCGGATGCTCGTCGCCGCGGCGGAGCTCATCGCCGAGCGCGGGTGGGCGGGGGTGAGCACCCGCGTCCTCGCCGAGCGGGCCGGGGTGGGGCCCGGGCTGGTGCACTACCACTTCTCCTCGCTGCGCGCCCTGCTCAACGAGGCCGCGCTGCGCACCATGGGCGCCGTGGTCCTGGAGGGCGCCGCCCACCTGCCGGGCGCCACCGCCCGGGAAGGGCTCGACCTGATGCTCGGCGCCCTGGACGCCTACTCCGGCGACGACCCCACCTCGGTGCTGTTCGTCGAGACCTACCTGGCCGCCGGGCGCGACGAGGAACTGCGCCGGGCCCTCACCCGGCTGCTGGCGGACTTCCGCGACCTGCTCACCGACTGGATGCGCGCCATCGGCGTGCCCGACCCCGACACCACCGCCCGCGTTCTGGCCTCGGCCGTCGACGGGCTCATGCTGCACCGCCCCCTGGACCCCTCCCTGACCGCCGAGGCCGTCGTCCCCGTTCTACGCAGGCTCCTGGCCGGAGCCGTTGAGGAGCACCTGTGAGTTTCCTGAGTCAACCCCTACGCCGCCAGAGAAGTGCCGGTGACCGCGGGAACCTTGCCGTTGGCCTGGTGGCCGACAGGGTCGTAGACGGTCCCGTCACGCCAACACGCCCACATCACACGCAGCCAGGCACGCGCGAGAATGCGTGTGGCGTGCGGGTGCCGCTTCTGGCGGGCACGGGCATCGTTGTAGATCTTGGCCGCCCACGCGCTGTCGTGGCGGCTGTTGTCGGCGAACCGGGTCAGGGCCAGGCGCGCTCTGCGATTGGTCGCGAAGCGGAAGGCCACCGCCCGGGACTTGCCCGAGGCGCGGGTGACCGGGACCACGCCCGTCTCGGCGATGAGCCGCTCGCTGGTCCGCGCCCGTTCCAGCAGCGGGCCGACCTCGCCGATGACCTGGGCGAGGTTGACCGTGCCGATGCGCGGCATCGTGGCGAACAGCGGCGCGTAAGGATGGTCTCGAACCGCCTCGGCGATGGCCCTGTCCAGCTCACGGATGGTCGCGCGGATGCCCTGCACGAGTTGGACCTGGACGCGCACGAGTCGGGCGACGACGGTCTCGCTCAGGCGGGAGGCCGGGGCCGGGGCCGAGCGCAGACGCTCGATGAGGACGCTTCCGGGCTTTTTGCCGGAGTAGCCGCGGTGCTTGCACCAGGCCGCCAGGCGTCCGGCGGTGAGCTTGGCGGCCGAGCCCGGGGTGGGATGGCGCTCCAGGAACGCCAGGGCGGTGTCACTGTCCAGGCCGAACACGGCCTTGCCTCCGGGCCAGTGCTCGTCCAGCAGCGCGGCGAGCTGGTTGGTGGCGGCGATGCGGGCCTCGACGTGGTCGGCGCGGGTCCGGGTGAGGGCCTGCACGTCCAGGGTGGCCTGGTCGGTGGGTTCCAGCCGGGGCAGCAGGTGGCCGTCGGTGCGCAGGTAGTCGGCGAGCTTCATACTGTCGCCGGCGTCGGTCTTGGCCTTGGAGGCACCCCAGCGGGCCCGCATGGCGTGGAAGGCGTTGGGGTGCACCGGCACCACGGGGTGTCCGGCGGCCAGGAGCCGGTCCACGGCCAGGCCGCGGGTGGTCTCGATCGCGACCGGGAGGTCGGCCGGGGCGCCGTGGCCGCGCAGCCGGGTGAGGGTCTTGGCGAACCCTTCCTCGGTGTGGGGGAATTCCCACCGGTCGATGCGCTTGCCGGTGTGGTCCATGACGGTCACGTCATGGGTCTCGGTGGCCCAGTCCCATCCGATGAACACGGAAGTCGTACTCCAATGCTGCTGGTGGAGCACCTGCCCGGTGGTGAGGTCGTCTGCCGGGAGCTCATTAATCGGCCCTCTGCGGGGCGTGTCCCTGAAGCCGATCAGACGGCCTCGGCCCGGCGGGGCCGGCGGAACTCACAGTGGCCGTCGAACGGCTCGCACACTTGGCCGTGCGCCCACCGGGACCGAGAGGTCACAACCCTACCCAAAAGGGCTGCACTAAGGATGGTCCTCTAATGAGCACATCCCACGTCGTCATCGCCGGGGCCGGCATCGCGGGCCTGGCCCTGGCCCGGCGCCTGGCCCACCACGGCCGGCGGGTCACCGTCGTCGAACGCGCCCCCGGCCCGCGGCCCCAGGGCTACATGATCGACTTCTTCGGCCCCGGCTACGACGCCGCCCGGGCCATGGGGCTGCTGCCCCGGCTCCAGGAACTGGGGCACGACTTCTCCGAGGCCGTCCTGGTGGACGAACAGGGGCGTCGACGCGCGTCGATCGGGTTCAAGCGCTTCGCCGAGGCCCTGGGCGGCTCCCTGGTCTCGATCATGCGCCCCGACCTCGAACTCGCCCTGCGCGAATCCCTCCCCGACAGCGTGGACCTGGTCTACGGAACCGCCGTGACGGGTGCGGAGGAGCACGCCGACGGTGTCGCGGTGCGGCTGTCCGACGGCCGGGTTCTGGAGGCCGACCTGCTCGCCGGGGCCGACGGCATCCACTCCACCGTGCGGGGCCTGGTGTTCGGCCCGGAGGAGGAGTACCTGATCCACCTGGGCTTTCACACCGGTGCCTTCGTGTTCGAGGACGCCGACCTGCACGCCCGCACCCGGGAGCGCTTCCTGCTCACCGACAGCCTCGGCGCGCAGATGGGGTTCTACGCCCTGAGCGGGAACCGGGTCGCGGTCTTCACCGTGCACCGGACCCGGGAGACCACCCTGCCCGAGGACCCCCGCCGCGCCCTCCGTGAAGCCTGCGCGGGCCTGGGCTGGGAGGTGCCGCGGGCACTGGAGCGGTGCCCCGAGCCCGAGGAGGTCTACTACGACCACGTCGCCCAGGTGCGGATGGACGCCTGGTCCAAGGGGCGGGTGGTGCTGCTGGGGGACGCCTGCCAGGCGGTGTCGCTGCTCGCGGGGCAGGGCGCCTCGATGGGGGTGGGCGGGGCGTTCGTGCTGGCCGAGGAACTCGCCAGGGCGGCCACGCTGCGCCAGGGGCTGGAGGGCTACGAGGCGCGGTGGCGGCCGGTGGTGGAGGAACGCCAGCGCGCGGCCCTCACCGGCACCTCCTGGTTCCTGCCCGACACGGCGCTGCGGCTCCGGCTGCGCCGCATGGTGCTGCGGCTGTCGGCCCTGCCGGGGGTGGACCGGTGGGTGGCCTCGGCGATGTCGGGCAAACCCAGCCGTGTGGTCGGCGACCTGGCCTCCTGACGGCGTGGCTCCGCGGATTGCGTCCGTGGCCCGGGTCCGCCTGCATCCCGGCTGTCACACCAACGGTCGGTTTTCGGATGAGGCGTTGCCGAGGGCGGATTCTCGCGGTAGAAGTGCTGAAGGCCAGCGACAAGCGGTCGGGTGTTTTGTCCGTTTCTCGGGAAGTTTGAAAATCGCCCGGTTTCCATTGGAATCCGTGCAGGTCATCTGCGTGCTCCCCGCGCATGCGGGGATGGTCCCAGCGGCAGCACCGCGGGTTCCAGCGACGTCTGGTGCTCCCCGCGCATGCGGGGA
>NZ_JBJJBV010000263.1:0-9196 GCF_045446735.1 Nocardiopsis protaetiae | reverse complement strand
GGTCGGGGCCTTCGCCGTTCCCGGGGGCGCACCGGCAGGGCGGGCCCAGGGGCGGGGTTTCCCGGGTGCACGGCCCCGGAAGACACGGCCACGGTGATCCGCCCGTGGACCGCCCGCGCCGGAGACCTCCGGTCACACGCCCCGGCCCCGACTCCGGCCCCGCCCTCGGCCCGTGCCGTCCCGGTCAGGAGGTGCGCCGCAGGGCCGCACGGGCGAACGCCCTGCCCCGGGCGGTCGGCGCGGTACCCCCGCCGAACGACCCCCGGGCCCATCCGCCCATGGCGTCCAGTACCACCCACGCCTCGTACATCGCGTCCCGGGCGACCGAGGAGTCCACCGGAAGGCCGCCGCCCCCGGCCCGCCACCCCAGGCCGTTCAGGACCGCGGCGACCTCGCCGGGCACGTCCCGGCTCCCGGCCGCCGCCGCCAGCACCCCCACCAGGCACCCCAGCCTTTCCACCTCGGCCTTCGGCTCGGGTGGCATGTGCGCGGCCAGGTGGTCCCACAACGCCCGGGGATCGTCGCGCACCGCCGTGCCGGCCCTGGTGGGCAGCAACCGCCCCTTGTACTTGCGCAGCAGCCCCATCCGCTGCGCGGACTCGCGCAGGTTCAGCACCGGCAGGGTCTGGACCTCCCGGTTGGCCTTGCCGATCCACCTCCCCGCGAGACCCAGCGCTTCGGCCGCCTCCTCGACGCTCGCCGGGGGCAGGTATCCGGACCCGGTCAGCTTCACCCCGTCGTCGCCGACGTGGTCCAGCAGCCAGGTGTAGGAGGAGACCGCCGCACGCACGGTGGCCGTGCTCGGCTCCTCCTCGGGAGCGGTCGCCTCCGCGACCAGGGCGAGCAGCCGCCCCCGCGGTCCGGGGTCGCGCACGGACGCCAGCAGTTCCGCGACCGGGCCGGGCAGGTCGTCCGGCACCGGCCCGGACACCACCGCCAGGTCCCGGTTGACGGCGTCGATGTCGAACGGGACCGGCGCCCGGCCGGGGTCCCCGCCGTAGGCCTCCCGGTACTCGGCGAGCGCCTCGGCGTGGTGCGGGTTTGCGGTGTCGGTCGCGGCGCTGAGGAGCTCGTAGCCGGGCGCCCCGCCGCAGTCCTCGGGCGGGGCGGGCCTCTCCCCGCCGGTGCACACCGCCCGCGGCCCGCCCTCCTCGCGGGGCAGGACCGCCTGGAGCGTGAGCAGGTGCTCCCAGTCGTCGCCGAAGTCGTACAGGTAGAACAGCTCGTCCCCGACCTCGGCCAGCACCTCGTCCAGGCGCACCTGCTCCTCGGGGACGCCGGGCCTGCCCTCCCGCGCCTCGAACGGGCACAGGTACGGCTCGGCCTCGCGGCTGTAGTAGGGACCCCCGCCGGCGAACCCGTGCAGGTGGTGGTCCTCCCAGCCGAACGCGGCCTGGAGGATCGTGTGCACCTCGTTCAGGAACAGTTCCGAGTCGAGCTCCAGCCTGCGCCACACCGGCGGCTTCGTACCGCTGATCTCCACCCGCACCCGGTAGGTCGCCGCCTCCTCCCGGCGGGGGCGGCGCCGGGACGGCCGCGGGGACTCGTCGAACAGACCGGACCCGAACGGACCGCCGTCGGGACCGGAGGCCTTCAGGAAGTCGTCGAACCCGTCGGGGACCGGGGCATCACCAGGAGCATCCATGACGGCAAGGTACCGCTGTCCCGGCGGAACGGCGACACACACGACCGGGTGCCGCGGGTCGGGGAACGCCACCCCGCCGTCCCGGCCTCACAGAGCGGTCCTCTCGTCGGGCCGGTAACCGTGGTCGGCGAGCCAGCGGCGGGCACGGCCCAGGGCGCGTTCCCCGCTGAAGACCGTCCACGAGGCCAGGGCGTCCCCGTCTTCTCCGTGCATCGCGTTCTTGAACCTCCCGAACGCCCCGCGCCCCTCCAGCGCCCACCGCAGGCGCTCCCGCAGACCGGTGTCCGCGACCGTCTCCGCGAAGTGCGCCATGTCCCGGTAGGCGGCCCGGCTGCCGGGCTCGACCGCGATTCGGCGGCCCTCCGCGAAAGCGTCATCGTCCGGGTCGGCGTCGAGGTCCAGGACCGCGGCGGGCAGGACCTCACCGGTCAGCGGATCGAAGGAGGCGTCTCCTTCGGCGGGGTCGGAATCCAGGGCGTCCGCGAGCTCCTCCAGGTTCACGGGGGTGGGAACGAGCTCCGTTGCAGCCGTCGCCGTCCCCTCCCTCCCCTCCAGTTCGTCGGCGAGCAGGTCGTCGCCCGCCCAGCCGCGACCGCGCAGGCCGGCGGCGCACCGCCGCACCACGTCGGCCGCTCCGGGCGCGTTCCCGCCGGACACGCCGAGCAGAGCGGTACCCGCTCTGTGCACCACCGGGTCGAGCGGCCGTCCGGTGAGGGCGTCCAGGAGGTCGGCGGTGTCCGGCCGAAGCCGCCGGTACTCCCGGACCGCCCACTGCCGGGAGGAACCCGGGGTTTCGGCCGCCGAGGCGGGCGACGGGCCCAACCGGGCGGCCAGCTCGGGAGCGACGCGGTCCGGGCTCGCCGAAACGATCTCGTAGGAGGCCAGACCGTTGCGGACCAGGGGATCCCGCGCCGCCACCGCCTCGGCATCGCCGCGTTCCCCGACGGCCAGGACGACCCCGCCGGGGTCGGCGGACACCGTCCGCCCGGAGAACAGGAGCAGTCCGGCCGAGTGGTGCTCTTCCAGGTGGGCGATGTGGCCGGGCATGTGGGGCGCGACCTCGTCGGCAGCGGCTGTGAGGCGCAGGATCAGGACATGGAGCATGCCCGCATTATTTCCCTCCCGCCTCCCCGAGAACATCGGATCCGCCGGAATTCCCCCGCTGTGGTGCACCGTGCGGATGCGTCGCGGGAGCGGGCGGTGCGTGCCCGGCGCACGCCGCCCGGTGGGACACCGGCCGACGCGGCGCGCCCCGGGTCGCGGCCCCCTCCGTTCCCCGGATCGACGTAGGGTTGGTGTACACAGGGTCCGGGGGACGACGCGCGTCCCGGCCGAGGAGGCTCCGACATGCGGTTCGAGAAGTCCATCGACATCGAGGCGCCCCGGCAGCGCGTCTGGGACGTGCTGACCGACATCGAGGCCTGGCCCAGCGTCATCCGGCTGGTCGAGGTGGCCGAGGTCGTCACACCCCCGCCGCTCGCGGTCGGCGGCACCGTGCGCCTGCGCGAGCACAAGCTGCCCGAGGGCCTGTGGGACATCACCGCCTGGGACGCCCCCGCCTCCTTCGAGTTCACCCAGAAGGCCGGCGGCGCCACCACCGTCGTCCGCCACCGCGTCGACGCCCTCACCGAGGACCGCTCCCGCCTGACCCTGGACCTGGAGATGCGCGGGCTCGTGGTGGCGGTCATCGGCGTCTTCTTCAAGAAGACCACCCGGAACCACCTCGACCAGCAGGCCGAGGACCTCAAACGAGCCGCCGAGGACACCCCCTAGCCCGCGCTCCCGCCCCCACCCGCGCGCCAGGGTTCGCGGGTGCGGAGCAGGTCGCGGACCAGGGCCCGCCAGGGGATCACGAAGACGAACGGCACCGCCCAGGCGCAGGCGAACAGGGTCTCGGCGACCTCCGGTGTCACGGCGCCGCGCGACCACAGCGGCACCGCGACCACCAGCACCCACACCGCCTTCCACAACACCTCGAACACGAGCACGAGGACCATCCGCACCGGCGCGAAGAGCCCGACGACCGCGAGGAGTTGCAGGGCGCACAGCACCGCGTCGAAGGCCCCGTCGATGACGGGGCCGTCCGCGCCGGACGCCAGCAGCCGGGGCCAGGCGGTGAGGCCGAGCCCGACCACCAGGAGCAGGTGGCAGGCGCGCAGCAGGTTGCGGCGCAGCGGTGTCGTGTCGGCCGTGGCCGAGAGGGTGGGAGCGTTCATGCGGCCAGTCTTGCCAGCGCGGCCCGGGACCGGAATGATCCGGTGTGTCAGGATCCTTGACCCTGCGTGTCAGGGTGCTCCCGGCCACGTCGTGAGGGGGTGGCGGGTGCGGCGGGCGACCATCGCGGCCGGCCTCGTCGCCGGGCTGCTCGCCTACGCCGGGCGGCACGGCGCCGACACCGACGCGCTCGCCGCGGCCGCGGGCCTGTCCCGCGAACGGCCGGCGGACCCGGACGCGCGCGTGCCGCTGGCCCGCTACCTGGAACTGGTGTCCGCCGCGCGCCGGGCGCTGGCCGACGACGCCCTGTCGCTGCACTACGGGGCCGAGGTCGCGATGGCCGACGTGTCGATCGTGGGCCTGGTCATGGAGGCGGCCCCCGACATGGCCGCCGCCCTGGCCCAGCTCCAGCGCTACCGGCGCCTGGCCCTGGAGGTCGACGCCGACGGGAACGGCCCGCGGTTCGAGCTCGAACACTCCGGGGGCCGCCTGCTGCTGGTCGAGCACCGGCCGGCGGGACCGGGCACCGAGCTGTCGGAGGCGGCGGTCGCCCGCCTGGTCTGCGGCCCGCGCCGGTTCCTGGACCGCCCCCACGTGCTGGGCGTGCACCTCACCCGCCCGGCGCCGAAGGACCCGGCCGGGGCCGCCGAGTACGAGCGCGTGCTCGGCTGCCCGGTCCGGTTCGGCGCCCGGAGGACCGTGCTGGAACTGCACCCCGAGGTGGGTTCGTGGCCGGTGGCCCGGCACCCCCGCTACGTCTTCGGCGTCCTGCGGGAGAAGGGCGACGCGCTGCTGGCCCGGCGCCCGCCGCCGGAGACCTTCACCGAACGGGTCGAGGAGGCCGTGCGCGCGATGGTGCACCAGGGCGACCTGGGCGCGGACGCGGTGGCGGCCCGGCTCCACTGCAGCCGCTCCACGCTCTCCCGCCGCCTGCGCGCGGAGGGCACCGGGTTCCGGCGGGTCGTCGACGGGGTGCGCCGCGAACTCGCGGTCTCCTACCTGCGGGCCGGCCGGGCGTCGGTGGGCGAGGTCGCCTACCTCGTGGGGTTCTCCGACGCCGCCGCCTTCTCCCGCACCTTCCGCCGCTGGACGGGGCAGTCCCCCGGCCGCTTCCGCCGGAACCCGGCGGGCGAGGCCCCGCCCGGGCTCAGCGACGACCCCCGGGACCCCACCGGCCCCTGAGGCCGATCCCGCGCCCGGGCGGCCTCCGTGGCCCAGGCGGACACCGCCCGACTGAACACCGACCTCGCACAGGTCACCGAGGGCATCCGCGCGATCGGCGACCCCTCGGGGGTGTCCGGCCGCCGCAAGGCCCTTCGACTCGCCGCTCACCACCGGGTGCGGGGACGACTCCCGGCTGCCGCACTCCCCGCTCCTGGAACGCAGTGCCCGGCTCCTTTCAGTCGACGACCTCATCCCCATCCGCAGCACCGGTGACCTGGGCGCCTTGAGCGAAGAGGAGCGGGGCCGTCCCGCATTCTCCCTCGCCGACGAGGTCGCCAGGGCCGTCGAATGGCACATCGCACGGGTCGCTCGACCTGTTCGCCGGTACCGGCCCACGGACCTGATGATGCACCTCACCGGCCCCGGCGCCTGCACCCGCGTTCGGCGGATCGCGGATGCCGCCCAGCAGGACAGACCTCTGCGCCCGCGCGACCCCTGGCAGCCGCCCGCCGGGACCCGCCCGGGTCCCGGCGGACCTACCCCATCCAGTTTCGGTCCTCCTACGAGCCGTTCGGTTCGCTCCCCAGGGCCAGGTCCGTCTCCGTCCCCTCCCAGCTCTCCCCGGACCGCCAGATCACGCCGGTACCGAACACCTCTCCCACCAGCTCGGCCGCCTCGGGGGGTTCCGGCGGATCCGGCAGGACCAGGAAGGCCCGGTCGGCCTTCCCCGTCACGTACTCGATCTCCATGATCCGCAGAACGCCCTCACGCATCCGCTCATAGGTGTGCCCGCCCGCACCCAGTACCTCGTACAGGTAGGTGCCTTCCGGCCCTTCGCACTCCACGTCCAGGAGCTCGCCGCTCTCCGGTTTCCGGTGTCGTTTGAACAGGTCCGCCATGAGCTGGTGCCGCAGTGCTTCATGGATGTTGTCCGCCCTTTCCCGTGCCACGGCCGCACGGATGACGGCGAGGAGACCGTTCTCGGCGGTCTCATCCGTCTCGGACATGTTCTGCTCCATCGTGGTCGGTTCGTGTGGTTCGGGAAGCGGATCGGAGGAAGTCCCCGAGGAGGCCTGGGGGGAACCCGTCGGTTCCGCTTTCGGAGTCCTGAGATGGGACTGACCGTACCGGGAGGGCACCCCCTCCAGGAACTGGGCGTGGCTCCGCTCCTTGTGGACCGTCCGGTAGTCCGTCACCGACCGGGCGTCCGGACTCAGGACCAACCGGTACCCCCGGTCGTCGAGGAACCAGACCCCGTCCCTCCGGTGAGCCCAGTCCCCGTGCTCCCACAGGTGGAAGAGCATGGCGCGGAGCTCGGCCTGGGCCTCCCGCGCACCGCCCCGGTGCCGCGCCACGAAACGGGCCCGCGCCGCGGCGGTCACGTGGACCGTTTCGGCCCCCTCCCCATAGGAGTCGGGCGCGATGCCCCGAACGGTGCCCGCGGGGAAGGGCAGGAGCCCGGGTGTCTCCTCGTAGTGGAGGGGGGTCCTCGTCCGGTATCCCCCGCACCCGTCCTGTCGGCACCAGCGGTCGGGTGTGTTCGTGGTGTTGCGGCAGTGGTCTCCCTCGGTCCGGAACCGGGTGCAGGGCCCGGTTCCTGGCTCCTCGCGCTCCAGGACGGGATCGGGGTCGACGAGGACGTCGGGCAACGTCTGCGCGTAGACGATGGACAGGGACTGGGTGCACCTGGTCAGGGCGACATAGAGCCGACCGACCCCGTTGGCGGTGGAAGCGGTGATCTCTCCCGGTTCCACCAGGACGACGTGGTCGAACTCCAGCCCGTTGACCCGGGACACCGGCAGGACCTGGACCTGCGGTCCGTCCTCGTCGCCGGCCGACTCCCCCAGGTGTTCCTCCACCTTCGCCGGCAGGGGTGAGCCGTCGGCGGTGATGACCGCGACCGACCTGCGTTGGCCTCCCGACTCCCTCAGGCGGTCCACCTGTGCCGCAACCTCCGCCAACAGCCCGTCGGGGTCGACCCTGCGCACCGTGACGCCCCCTTCGTCCGGAGGGCGTACCGGGGTGGGGCAGAGCACGGCCGGTGCCACGGCCACCGCCGCGGGAACGGCGACGTGCATGACCTCGTGCGGGATCCGGTATCCGACGGTCAGTTCGTGGAAGTGCCACCCGTCCCGCAGCGTGAGCAGCTCGGTGAAGTCCGACCACTGCTCGTAGCGGTGTTCCCCGGTGGACTGGGCCAGGTCGCCCAGGACGGTGAGCGACCCGCTGGGGCACCGCCGGGCCAGCCCGCGCACCTGCATGGGAGTGAGGTTCTGGGCCTCGTCCACCACGATGTGCCGGTAGCGCTCGGGGCCGTCCCCGGTGAGCAGGACCCGGAGTTCCTCAAGGCAGACCAGGTCGGCACGAGTCCAGGGTTCCTCGGCTTCGTTGGCCGCCTTGGCCCGGATCAGAGCCTGCTGCTCCCGCGCGGACAGGATGTCCTCGGCAGCGGTGGCCAGTGCCCCGGGGTCGTTGAGCAGCCTGCGCAGCAGGCGCTTCTCGGAGAACTGCGGACACACGGCCGCGGCCAGTTCGGTGACCGCACGGCTCCGGGTCAGTCTCGTACGAACGCCCTGGTCACGCCCCGAGTAACCGTACTGGTCGGTGAGCTCGCGGATCAGGTGGTCGAGAAGGGAATCGATGAATCCTTGCCGCCTGTCGGCGTGGCTGCCGGGACGCCGCCGGGCCTGCTCCGCCATGTGTTCGAGGTCGGTATCCTCCACCGTGACGTAGCGGCTCTCGTCCCGGAAGGTGAGTCGGCCTCCCCTGGCGAGTCCGGCGACCGCTTCGGGACGGATGAGGGCGCGGACGGCCCGGGCCAGCACCTCCGCCATCCTGGCATCGGACTTGGTCCGGGCCTGTTCCGGTGTGTCGTCGGCCCGGGGCCGCCCCTCCCACAGCCCGTCCAGGGCCTGTGCCCGCACCCCGCGGCTGCCGAGCGAGGGGAGGACCTGCCCCACGTAGGACAGGAACTCCGGGTGCGGCCCGACCACGAGGATCTGGTCGGCCGTGAAATGGTCGTTGTCCAGGAGCCAGGTCACACGGTGCAGTCCGACCGCGGTCTTTCCCGTCCCGGGTCCGCCCTGGACGACCAGGGTGCCAGGGCGCTCGTCGGAGACCAGTTCGAGCTGGTCGCGCTGAATGGTCTCGACGATGTCCCGCATCAGGCCCTTGCGGGCCCGGTTGAGCTCCTCCAGGAGGAAGGGGTCGACCATCTCCTCCTGCTCCGCCGCCCTGCGCCGCGTCACCAGGGCCGCGACCTGCGCGGGCGAGGGGCCGCCCGCGGCCTCCTCCGGTTCACTGATCTCGTCGAAGTAGTCGCGGACCCTGCGACCCTCGCACTTGAGCCTGCGGCGCAGGCGCACCGGCCCCGGCGCACTGGGCCGGGCCAGCTGCCATGTCCTGGCCAGCGGTGCCGTCCACTTGATGACCAGGCGGTCGCCCCGCTCGTCCTTGACGCCCATCCGCCCGACGTAGAAGGTCTCGCGCTCGTCGTCCTCCTCGACGTCGGCCCGCATGAACACCAGGGGTCTGCCATCCGAGTGGAGGTCCTCCAGCCGCTGCTCGAACTCCCTCTTCTGAGCGGCGTTGTCCTTCGCGCTCGCTCCCGCCGGCTGCTGCGCGAGCCGACGAAGCATCTCCTTCGAACGCTCCACGTGGTGATAGGCGCGGTCGACCGCTTTCTGCTCCTGCTCGATGACCGCGTCCCGGTGTCCTTGGTTCACTTGTGCTCCGGCTTCGGTGATGTGGGGGTGTCCACCATCGGACGGACGTGTCATGCGGTGCCGGTGACGGCTCGGGACGGGAGGGGCCGTGCCTCACTGGAGACAGCGGCCGCCGTGGAGGGTCCCCACCGTTTCCGGACAGGTCGCGAACCGCTTCTTCCCGCGGTTTGCGGCATCCTCCCATGCACCGCCCACATCTACGAGGGTGTGATGGCCGCACCGACGCCGGACAGTCCCGATCGGAAACCTCGCTCTCCCTCCGACCGTCCCCGGCGCGCACTAGTGTGAGACGGCGAATGCGCATGTCCGACCCGCCCGCCCGGGATCCGCGCAGAGCCCATGCCGAGAAAGGTCCTCCCACGCCGTGAAGGCTTCCGAGACCCCTTTGTTGAAACTGATCCAGCAGGGTCACCAGTTCGTCATCCCGATCTACCAGCGCGCGTACTCC
>NZ_JBJJBV010000262.1:0-9317 GCF_045446735.1 Nocardiopsis protaetiae | reverse complement strand
GAGCGCTGGGCCAAGGCCCTGACCCTGCCCACCGTCATCGGGCTGACGGCGGGCCGTTCACTCCTGTACCCGGCCGACGACGACGTCGAGGCCGCCGTCGACACCGCAGTGGGGCTCCTGTGACATCCACCGACCACCGCCACCACCTCCCGGCGCTCAGCACCGCGGCGCCGCCCTTCCGCACGGTCGTCACCCCCGGCACCGCCGGGTGGGCCTACTCCGGGCTGCGGGTGCTGCAGCTGGCCCCGGGCGCGAGCGCCCGGATCGCCACCGGCGCGGCCGAGACCCTGGTCCTGCCTCTGAACGGCGGCTGCACCGTCACCACGGCGGAGGGGGACGTGTTCGAGCTGACCGGCCGCGAGGACGTGTTCTCCCGGGTGAGCGACTTCGCCTACCTGCCCCGCGACACCGCCGCGACCGTCGCCTCCGCCGGGGGCGGCCGCTTCGCCCTGCCCTCGGCCCGCTGTGAACGGCGCCTGCCCGCCCGCTACGGGCCCGCCGAGAAGGTCCCGGTGGAGCTGCGCGGCGCCGGGCAGGCCTCCCGCCAGGTCAACAACCTGTGCACCCCCGAGAGCTTCGAGGCCGACCGGCTCATCTGCTGCGAGGTCCTCACCCCGGCCGCCAACTGGTCCTCCTACCCGCCGCACAAGCACGACGAGGCCACCGCCACCGAGTGCGAGCTGGAGGAGATCTACTACTTCGAGGTCGCCCACGGGCCCCAGGGCCCCGGCATGGGCTACCAGCGGGTCTACGGGGACCACGACCGGCCCGCCGACCTGCTCGCCGAGGTGCGCTCGGAGGACGTCGTCCTCATCCCGCACGGCTGGCACGGGCCCTCCATGGCCGCCCCCGGCTACGACCTCTACTACCTCAACGTCATGGCCGGGCCCGGCGACGAGCGCGCCTGGCACATCACCGACGACCCCGCCCACGGCTGGGTCCGCGACACCTGGGCCGACCTGCCCACGGACCCGCGGCTGCCGCTGTGCACCGCCCGGGGCACGGGGGAGGGCGAGGGCCGATGAACGGCGATCCCACCGTCCGCCTGACCACCGCCCAGGCGCTGGTCCGGTTCCTGGCCGCCCAGTACACCGAACGCGACGGGGAGCGCCGCCGCCTCGTCGCCGGGGTGTGGGGCATCTTCGGCCACGGCAACGTCGCCGGACTGGGCCAGGCCCTGCTCCAGGCCGCCGCCACCGGCGAGGCCGACCTGCCCTACCACCCGGCCCGCAACGAGCAGGCCATGGTGCACGCCGCCACCGCCTACGCCAAGGCGAGCGACCGGCTGTCGGTCTTCGCGTGCACCGCCTCCACCGGCCCCGGCTCCACCAACATGGTCACCGGCGCCGCCCTGGCCACCACCAACCGGCTCCCGGTCCTGCTGCTGCCCTCGGACATGTTCGCCACCCGCGCCGTCGACCCGGCGCTCCAGCAACTGGAGGACACCCGGGCCGGGGACGTCACCGTCAACGACGCCCTGCGCCCGGTCTCCAAGTACTGGGACCGGATCACCCGGCCCGAGCAGCTGGTCCCGGCCGCCCTGGCCGCGGTGCGGGTGCTCACCGACCCCGCCGAGACCGGCGCCGTCACCCTGTGCCTGCCCCAGGACGTGCAGGCCGAGGCCCACGACTGGCCCGCCGCGTTCTTCCGCGACCGGGTGTGGCACGTGGACCGGCCCCGCCCCGACACCGCCGCCCTGGAGCGGGCCGCCGCGGCGATCCGCGCCGCGCGGCGGCCGCTGCTGGTCGCCGGGGGCGGGGTCGTGTACTCCGGGGCGACCGCCGAACTGCGGGCGCTGGCCGAGGCCACCGGCATCCCCGTCGCCGACACCCACGCCGGCAAGGGCGCCCTGCCCTGGGACCACCCCGGCTCGGTCGGCGGGCTGGGCGCCACCGGCACCGCCGCCGCCAACACCCTGGCCGCCGAGGCCGACGTCGTCATCGGCGTGGGCACCCGCTACAGCGACTTCACCACCGCCAGCCGCAGCGTCTTCCGCGACCCCGGCGTGCGCCTGGTCAACGTCAACATCGCCCGTATGGACGCCGCCAAGCTCGGCGCCCTCACCGTGGTCGCCGACGCCCGTGAGGCCCTGGCCGCCCTGCGCACCGCCCTGGACGGGTACCGCGTCCCCGCCGGGCACGAACGCCGCGCCGGGGACCTGGCCCGGGAGTGGGCCGCCGAGGTCGACCACCTGCACCGCGCGCCCGCCGCCAACGGGCTGCTCGCCCAGACCGCCGTACTGGGCGTGCTCAACGACGCCCTCGACGACCGCGACGTCGTGGTCAACGCCGCCGGGAGCATGCCCGGCCACCTCCAGGCGCTCTGGCGCGCCCGCGACCCCAAGGCCTACCACGTCGAGTACGCCTACTCCTGCATGGGCTACGAGATCGCCGCCGGGCTGGGGGTGCGCCTGGCCGCCCCCGACCGGGAGGTCGTCGTCCTGGTCGGCGACGGCTCCTACCTGATGATGGCCCAGGAGATCGCCACCATGGTCGCCGAGAACCTCAAGGTCACCGTCGTCGTCGTGGACAACCGCGGCTTCGCCTCCATCGGCGGGCTGTCGGAGTCGGTCGGCTCCCAGCGCCTGGGCACCGCCCACCGCCACCGCGACCCCGCCACCGGGCGCGACGACGGGCCGCCGCTGCCCATCGACCTCGCCGCCAACGCCGCCTCCCTGGGCGCCCACACGGTGCGCGCCCGCACCCTGGACGACCTGCGCGCCGCCCTGCGCAAGGCCCGCGACTCCGAGGGCGTCACCGTCATCGAGGTGCGCACCGACCCCCGCGCCCCCGGACCCGACTCCGAGGCCTGGTGGGACGTGCCCGTCGCCGAGACCTCCGCGCTCGACACCACGCGCGGGGCCCGCCGGGCCTACGAACGCGACCGCACCGCCCGCCGCCACCACCTGTAGACGCAAAGGACCCACCGGATGACCGCAACCACCGGCCCCGCCGAGGACCGGCTGATCCTGGGATCGGCCCCCGACTCCTGGGGAGTGTGGTTCCCCGACGACGAGCGCCAGGTCCCCTGGGACCGCTTCCTCGACGAACTCGCCGCCACCGGCTACGAGTGGCTCGAACTGGGCCCCTACGGCTACCTGCCCACCGACCCCGCCCGGCTCGCCGACGAGGTGGGCCGCCGGGGGCTGAGGGTCAGCGGCGGCACCGCGTTCGGCAACCTCCACGACCCGCGCAAACGCGAGGACACCGTGGCCGTGGTGCGCGCCGTCGCCGAGCTCACCGCCGCCGTGGGCGCCCACCACCTCGTGCTCATCCCGCCCATGTTCCGCGACGAGAAGACCGGCGCCTACACCGAACCGCCCCACCTGGACGCCCACCAGTGGGCCGAGCTCACCGCGACCGCCGACGAGCTGGGCCGCATGCTCCTGGGGGAGTACGGTGTACGGCTGTGCCTGCACCCCCACGCCGACACCCACGTGCTCACCCAGCCCGAGATCGAGCGCTTCCTCGACGCCACCGACCCCGGCCTGGTGTCGCTGTGCCTGGACACCGGGCACGTGGCCTACGGTGGCGGCGACGCCGTGGACCTGGTCCACCGCTACGCCGAACGCGTCGGCTACGTCCACATCAAGCAGATGGACCCCGCGGTCCTGCGCCGCGTCCACGCCGAGGGCCTGTCCTTCGGCGAGGCCGTCGAACTGGGGGTGTGCGTGGAACCGCCCGCCGGGGAGCCCGCGCCCGCCTCCGTCATCGAGGCGCTCCGCGAGGTCGACGCCCGCCTGTTCGTCATCGTCGAACAGGACCTGTACCCGTGCGAGCCCGACGTGCCCGCGCCCATCGCCGAGCGCACCCGCCGCTACCTCAACTCCTGCGGCCTGGGCGCCCGCCGCCAGAGGAGGCCCTGACCCGGCCCGACCACGGCACCGACACATCCCCTGACCGAGAAAGAACACGACCCATGCAACGCCCGAAACTTCGCACCGCACTGGCCCTGGCCGCCGCCGGAACCCTGCTGGCCGCCACCGCGTGCAGCTCAGAGGGGGGACGCCAGGAGCCCGCCGGAGGCGGGACCGACACCCCCGAGCTGACCATCGCCATGATCACCCACCAGGTCCAGGGCGACACCTTCTGGGACATCGTCCGCACCGGCGCCGAGGCCGCCGCCGACAAGAGCAACGTGAACCTGGAGTACGCCGCCGACCCCGAGGCCTCCGAGCAGGCCAACCTCGTGCAGAACGCCGTCGACCGCGGCGTCGACGGCATCGCCGTCACCCTGCCCTCGCCCGACGCCATGGAGGGCGCCGTAGCGGCCGCCACCGAGGCCGGCATCCCCGTGGTCGCCCTTAACGCGGGCATGGACCAGTGGCAGGACATGGGCGTCCAGCAGTACTTCGGCACCGACGAGCGCCTGGCCGGGGAGGCCTACGGCGAGCGCCTCAACGAGGCCGGGGCCCAGAACGTCGTCTGCGTCATCCACGAGCAGGGCAACGTCTCCCTGGAGGCCCGCTGCGAGGGCCTGGCCGAGACCTTCGACGGCGAGTCCCAGGTCCTGTACGTCGACAGCGCCAACATGCCCGAGGTGCGCTCCACCATCTCCTCCCGCCTGGAGGAGTCCGCCGACGTCGACCACGTGGCGGCCCTGGGCGCGCCCATCGCCGTCACCGCCGTGGACGCCGTCGCCGACGCCGGGTCCGAGGCGGCCGTGGCCACCTTCGACACCAACGCCGAACTCGTCGAGCTGGTCCGCACCGGCGACATCGCCTGGGCCGTCGACCAGCAGCCCTACCTCCAGGGCTACCTGGCCGTCGACTCCCTGTGGCTGTACAACACCAACGGCAACACCCTCGGCGGCGGCGAGGCCGTCCTCACCGGCCCGGCGTTCATCGACGAGACCAACATCGACCAGGTCGCCGAGTACGCGGAGAGGGGAACCCGGTAGCCATGGCGGGCACGGAGGCGCTCCGGGCGCCGGACCCCGCCGTGCGCGGGGACGAGGGGGCGGCGGGACCCAACCGCCGGCCGCCGCTGCGCCGCCTGGCCACCCGGCCCGAGCTGGGATCGCTGCTGGGCGCCGTGGTGGTGTTCGCGGTGTTCTTCGCCGTGGCCGAACCCTTCCGCACCGCCTCGGCGGCGGGGACCATCCTGTACGCGGCGTCGACCATCGGCATCATGGCGGTCGGGGTGTCGCTGCTGATGATCGGCGGCGAGTTCGACCTGTCGGCCGGGGTCGCGGTGATCTCCTCGGCGCTCACCGCGTCCATGACCGCCTGGTGGTTCGGGCTCAACGTGTGGGCCGGGGTGGCGATCGCGCTGGCGGTGTCGCTGGGCATCGGGTTCCTCAACGGGTGGATCCTGGTGCGCACCCGGCTGCCCAGCTTCCTGGTGACGCTCGCGATGTTCCTCATGCTCCAGGGGCTCAACGTCGCGATCACCCGGATCGTCGTCAACGGGGTGTCCACCCGCAACATCTCCGACATGGACGGGTTCGACTCGGCCCGCGCGGTGTTCGCGTCGTCGTTCTCGATCGGCGGGCTGAACCTGCGCGTCACCGTCCTGTGGTGGGTGCTGTTCACCGCGCTGGCCACCTGGGTGCTGCTGCGCACCCGGGTCGGCAACTGGATCCAGGCGGTCGGCGGGGACGCCGAGGCGGCCCGGGCGATGGGCGTGCCGGTGGCGGGGGTGAAGATCGGGCTGTTCATGACGGTGGGGTTCTTCGCCTGGTTCTCCGGCATGCACCTGCTCTTCGCGTTCAACACCGTGCAGTCCGGTGAGGGCATCGGCAACGAGCTGCTGTACATCATGGCCGCGGTCGTCGGCGGCTGCCTGCTCACCGGCGGCTACGGGACCGTGGTCGGCGCCGCGGTCGGCGCGTTCATCTACGGGATGACCCGCCAGGGCATCGTGTACGCGGGCTGGGACAACTACTGGGTGATGTTCTTCGTCGGCGCGATGCTGCTGGCCGCCGTCGTCCTCAACGGGTGGTTCCGCGCCCAGGCCGACAGGGGGATGACATGACCGGCGCGCCGCTGCTGGAACTGACCGGGGTCGGCAAGACCTTCGGCACCGTCCGGGCGCTCACCGGGGTCGACCTGGTGGTGCGGGCCGGGGAGGTGACCTGCATCCTGGGCGACAACGGTGCGGGCAAGTCCACGCTGATCAAGATCATCGCCGGACTGCACCCGCCCACCACCGGCGTCTACCGGGTGGACGGGGAGGAGACCGTCCTGTCCTCCCCGCGCCAGGCCCGCGACCTGGGCATCGCCACCGTCCACCAGGACCTGGCGATGGCGCCGCTGATGCCGGTGTGGCGCAACTTCTTCCTCGGCAAGGAGAAGCGGCTCCGGTGGGGCCCGTTCTCGATGACGGACACCGCCGGGATGCGCCGGATCGCCGACGCCGAGCTGCGCCGGATGGGCATCGTCCTGCCCGACATCGACGCGCCCGTCGGGAAGCTGTCCGGCGGCCAGCGCCAGGTGGTGGCCATCGCCCGGGCCGTGTACTTCGGCGCGCGGGTGCTGATCCTGGACGAGCCCACCGCCGCCCTGGGCGTCAAGCAGTCGGGCGTGGTGCTCAAGTACATCGCCGCCGCCCGCGAGGAGGGGCTGGGGGTCGTGTTCATCACCCACAACCCGCACCACGCGCACCTGGTCGGGGACCACTTCGTGGTGCTCAACCGGGGCGCGGTCGAGCTGGACGCCGCCCGCGCCGACGTGCAGCCCGAGGACCTGGTCCACCAGATGTCCGGCGGCGCCGAACTGGAGGGCCTGCGCCACGAACTCCAACGCGGCGGGTCCGCCTGAGGGCACCCGCGGTCCGGCCCGGGAGCCCCGGACCACGGGCAGAAGGGGCGCCGCGCCCCGGCGTGTGCCGGGTCGCGGCACCCCTTCACATGCGCGGCACCACCCGGCGGCCGGCGCCCGGCCATGGAGTCCTTTCGGGCGCGCGGAGGCGCGTCGTCGGGCCCGCACGAACGGGAGCGCCGTGCCCGTGGTGGCGCCCATTCATGTGCGTGGGGCACCACCCGTCGACCGGTGCCAAATCGCGTCGGTCTTTCGGGTGCGCGGAGGCGCGTCGTCGAGCCTGTGCTTTTCGGTGCCCTCGTGCCCTGGACTTTTCGGGCCGCGGCGCCGTCGGCGACGGCGCCGCGGGAGAGGGAGCACGGGCCGACCGTTTCCCGGGGTGATCCGGCCCGCACCCTTCCCGGCGAATTCCGGTGGAGTCGTACGGGCGTTCGCCCTGCGGTGCAGGGGCGGCCGAACGCCTCGCGCCCGATCCGGCCCCACCACAACCATCACCCTGCGTGCAAAACCATGGCGGAGCGTCACCACCAGGCGGCAGGATCACGACCGCAGTGAACACCCCTTCGATTCCGATCCGAGGAGTTCCATGCGTCGTTCCCGCAAACGCGCCGCCGCACCGGCGTCCGGTCCCGCCGCCGGGCCCGAGATCAAACCCACCCGCTACTACCCCTGGGTCGACCAGCTCCAACGGCTGTCCGCCTGGACCATCGTCACCCGCCTGCCCCGCATGATCGCCCACGTCCTGCGGGTGGCCTGGCGCGCCGACCGCCGCGACACGGTCCTCACCCTGGCCCTGCACACGGCGGCCGGGATCGTCGGCGCGATCGCCCTGGTCGTCGTCGCCCGGGTGCTGGAGGACCTGCTCTCCGACGCGCCCACGGCGGAGCGGCTGCTCGCCGCCCTGCCCTCCCTGGCCCTGCTGGCCGCGACCCTGGGCCTGCGCGGCATGCTGAACCTGGGCGCCGGGTGGGCCCAGGAGCGGCTCGGCCCGCAGGTGGAACGGGAGATGGAGCTGGAACTGTTCTCCCTCACCTCCCGCGTTCGGCTGGAGGCCTACGACGACTCCGACTACAACGACTCCCTCGCGCGGGGTCGCGACCGGGGCGTCTACGAGTCCTCGTCCCTGATCGCGAACGCCATCGACGTCCTGAGCGGGCTCATCGGCCTGCTCGCCATCGCCGGGGTGCTCGCCGTCCTGCACCCCCTGCTGACGCCCCTGCTGGTGGTGGCGGTGCTGCCCACCGGGTGGGCGGCGATGCGCGCCGCCCGCATCCGCTACACCCGGCTGCGGGAGCTGACCACCACCGCCCGCCGCCGTTACATCGTCGGCGACCTGCTGGCCGGCCGGGGCTCGGCCACCGAGGTGCGCGCGTACAACATGGCCCCGGGTCTCCTGCGCGAGTACACCCGCATCGCCGACCACGTGCGCGCCGTACTGCTGGAGGTGGCCCGCCGCCAGACCCTGGTGCGCGCCACCGGCGGCGCCGTCGGGGCGGCGGCCCTGCTGGGTGTCTACGCCGCCCTGGTCGCCCTGCTGCTGAACGGCCACATGCCCCTCGCCATCGCCGGGGCCGCCTACGTCGCGATCGGGCAGGGCACCGGTGCCCTGGACCGGCTCACCTACGCCCTCACCCGCACCTACGAGTCCGGGCTGTACGTGGACGACGTGTACAAGGTGTGCGAGCGGACCCGCGAGCTGCTGCCCCGGCCCGGCCGCCGCGACCTGCCCGGGGGACTGGAGGTCCTCACCGTCGAGGACGTCCACTTCGCCTACCCCGGCCAGGAGCGCGAGGCGCTGCGCGGGGTCAGCCTCACCGTGCGCAAGGGGGAGGTGGTGGCGCTGGTGGGTGAGAACGGGTCCGGGAAGTCGACGCTGGCCAAGCTCATCGCCGCCCTGTACACCCCGGCGCGGGGGCGCATCACCTGGAACGGGGTGGACGGCGCCGACATCCACGCCGATCAGGTCCGCGCCCGGATCGGGTTCGTGAGCCAGGACTACACCCAGATGCCGTTCACCGCGCTGCGCAACATCACCATGGGCGGTCCCGGCGACCCCGTGGACCGGGACCGCCTGGAGCGGTCCCTGGTCCTCAGCGGCGCCGACGAGGTCGTGGCCTCCCTCGACCAGGGGCTCGACACCATTCTGGACAAGCGGTTCGTGGGCGGCGCCGACCTGTCCGGCGGGCAGCGGCAGCGGATCGCGGCGGCCCGGGGCCTGTACCCGCGGGCCGACCTGGTGATCGCCGACGAGCCCACCGCGGCCCTGGACGCGCGGGCCGAGAAGCGGCTGTTCGACACGCTCCAGGCGGCGGCCGAGGACGCGTCGGTCCTGCTCATCACGCACCGCCTGGCGTCGGTGCGGCGGGCGGACACGATCGTCGTGCTCAGCGAGGGGCGCGTGGTGGAGCAGGGCGACCACGCGGCGCTGATGGCGCGCGGGGGCCTGTACGCGGAGCTGTTCCGGATCCAGGCCGACGCCTACCGGGGCCTGTCCCAGGGGCTGGTCGGTCCCGAGGCGGGCTGACCCGCATCGCGTCGGGCCGACCCGCATCGAGGC
>NZ_JBJJBV010000261.1:0-12310 GCF_045446735.1 Nocardiopsis protaetiae | reverse complement strand
GCGGCACGGTGGACAGCGGCGCCGGGCTGCTCTACGACCTGGGGCCGCACCTGATCGACCAGGCGGTCAACCTGTTCGGCCCGGTCGCCTCGGTCTACGCCGAGGTGGACACCCTGCGCGAGGACGTGCAGGCCGACGACGACGTCTTCCTGTCGCTGCACCACGCCCGCGGCACCCGCTCGCAGCTGTGGATGAGCGCGCTCACCGCCCAGACCGGCCCGCGCTTCCGGGTGCTGGGCGACGCCGGGGCGTTCACCAGCTCCGGTATGGACGGGCAGGAGGCGCGGCTGCTCGCGGGGGAGAGCCCGACCGCAGCGGACTGGGGCGTCCTGCCGGAGTCGGACTGGGGGGTGCTGGGGGTGGACGGGGAGACCCGGCGGGTGCCCTCCGCCCGGGGCGCCTACCCCGAGTTCTACGCGGGGGTGCGCGACGCGGTGGGCGAGGGCGAGCCGCTGCCGGTGGACCCGCACGAGGTGATCCACGGGCTGGAGGTCATCGAGGCGGCCCGGCGCAGCGCCCGCACGGGCACGGTGGTCACGCTTCCGGGGCGCTGAGGCCGCCCTCCACGGCGGCGCGGACGAACCCGGTGAGGAAGTCCGCGAGCTCCTCCCGGGTGTCCGGCGCCTCCGGGTCCCGGCCCAGGGTCATCCGGACCAGCTGCGGGACGATGGTGGGCCAGGCGGCCACGCCGATGAGGGTGAGCAGCAGCATGCGGGTGCGCTCGGACGGCTCCTCGCCCAGGGCCGCGGCCAGCGCCCGGTCCTTGCCGGTGTAGAGCCCGGCCCGCGCCTCCTCCTCGGGGAGCGGGCGGTCGCCGTAGTGCAGGGCCTCCCACAGCAGCAGGCGCAGCAGCTCGGGGTGGTCGCGGTGGTACTCGTGGACGCTGCGCGCGTACGCGGCCGGGTCGGTGTCGCCCTCCAGCGGCACGGCCCGGCCCAGTTCCCCCAGCGCCTCGGTCACGACGTGCTGGAACAGCCGCTCCTTGTCGCCGAAGTAGGCGTAGATGCGCTGCTTGTTGACGCCGGCCCGGGCGGCGATGCGGTCCACCCGCGCGCCGGCGATCCCGTGGTCGGCGAACTCGCGCCGGGCGGCCCGCAACAGCAGTTCACGGGTGGTCTCGGGGGATCTCATGGGTCCAGGGTAGGGGAGCGCCAACCGTCCGGTTGCCCGGGGGGTGGCGAGGCTCACGTGACCACAAGCGGACGGGTGGCGGGGTCCGTTCCATGTTGACAACCAACTGGTTGGTTGTGGAGGGTGATGCGGTGTTCCCCCCGACCGCCACGAGCGGTCGCGGCACCGGACCATCGAAAGGCGCGACCACCCATGACACACGACCACCACCCCCTGTGTATCGTCGGCGACCGCTTCGGCGGGTTCGCGGCCCACGACTCCGTCCTCACCCTCGGCTCCTTCGTCCGCGCCGTACGCGGCGGCCGGTTCGACGACACCGACAAGCCCGTCACCCTGCGCCTGGGACAGGGCATCGGGGAGTACGAGTGGGACTACCTCCACGCGGTGCTGCGCACCTACGGCCGCGACGACCGCTTCCACCTCCCCGACCGCCCGCCGCTCATCGTCAACCGGGCCGAGGCGCACAAGCACCGGGCCGAGAACGTCCTCATCGCCGACCTGGCCCGGGTCGGGGACGACACCTACCGGGCGGCCCTGCGCCTGCACTCCGACAACGAGATCCTGCTCGACCACCAGACCGGCGAACACGTCCAGGGCATGGTCGTGATCGAGGCGGTGCGGCAGATGTTCCTCGCCGTCACCGAACGCCACCACATCGCCCACCTGCCCCCGCGCCCCTACTACTTCGTCATCGACTCGCTGGCCACCGACTTCGAGAACTTCCTGTTCCCGCTGCCCGCCGAGATCCACTACCGGACCCGCCGCGCCGACCTGGACGACCGCGGCCGCCTCGGGTTCGCCGCCACCGTCGACATCGAACAGGCCGGACGCCGCGCCGCGCGCTCCGAGGTCGAGTTCACCGCCTTCGACGCGACGTTCCTGCACGGGGTGGAGCACCGCCGCGCCGCCCGGGCCCTGGCCTGGAGGCCCGACGGCCGCGACAGCGGGCGTCCGGAGCGCGCCGACGTTCGGGCGGGGGTGTGACCGTGACCGCCGCCTGCCCGCACGGCCGCTCCGGCCGGGGCGCCTTCTTCGACGTCGACGAGACGCTGCTGTCGGTCAAGAGCATGTTCGACTTCCTCGAACACCGCGCCGCCGAACTCCGCCACCCCCGCTCCGCCGTCGAGGAGCACCTCGCCGGGCTGCGCGCCCTGGCCGCGGCCGGGACGCCCCGCGAGGAGGTCAACCGCGCCCACTACCGCCACCACCGGGGAGAGCACTACGACGCCCTGGTCCGCAGCGGCCTGCGCTGGTTCGAGAGCCGCCGCCACCGCCCCGGGTTCTGGCTGCCCGCCCCGGTTCGGGAACTGCGCCGCCACCTCGACGAGGGCGCCCGCGTGGTCCTGCTCTCCGGCTCCTTCTTCGCCTGCCTGGACCCGGTGGCCGTGGCCCTGGGCGCGCACGAGGTGCACGGCACCCGGCCGCTGACCCGCGACGGGGTGCTCACCGGCGAGGTCGAACGGCCGATGATCGGCCGGGCCAAGGCCGACGCGGCGCGGGCGAGCGCCGCGGCACACGACCTGTGCCTGGAGTGCAGCCACGCCTACGGCGACCACACCAGCGACCTGCCCCTGCTCAGCGCGGTCGGCCGTCCGCACGTCGTCGGCGCCGACCCGGACATGGCCGCCCACGCGGCCGAGCACGGGTGGCCGGTCCTGGACCCCCTCGCCCCCGCGCCCGGGGACCCGCACCACGCGGACACCTGCCGCTGCGGGTGCGCCCTGGCCGACTGGTCGACACGGACGGAGGCCGCGCTGTGAACCTGGACTGCGAGGTCCTGGTGATCGGGGCCGGACCCACCGGGCTCGCGGTCGGCTGCGAGCTGCGCCGCCGGGGCACGGACGTCCTGGTGGCCGAGAAGGCCGCCGGCATCGACCCCCGGGCCCGGGCCGTCATGGTCCACGCGGGCGCCCTGGAGTGGCTGGACGGGCACGGCCTGCGCACCCGGATCGAGTCCGCGGGGCTGCGCCGCGACCGGATCGTCTTCCACGTCGGGACCGGGACCGGGGCCGGGGCCGGGACCGGGACAGGGGAGTCCTACACCGTCGACTTCACGGACCTGCCCACCCCCCACCCCTACTACGTGAACGTCCCCCAGCCCGAGGTCGAGCGTGTCCTGGAGGAGGCCTACCTGGGCCTGGGCGGCCGCCTGCTGCGCGGCGCCGCCTACACCGGCCACCGCGAGGAACCGGGGCACCTGGTCGCCGAGCTGGCAGGCCCGGGCCAGGCGGGCCCCGTCCGGGTCCGGGCCCGGTACCTGGTCGGCGCGGACGGCGCGGGCAGCACCGTCCGCGACCGCCTGGGGATCGCCTTCCCCGGCACCACCCACCCGGCGCCCTACCTGCTCTGCGAGGGGACGCCCGGACCGGCGACGGACGTCGACCCCACCGGGTCGGCCATGTTCGTCGGCCCCGCCGGAGCGGTCTCCGTCCTCCCCCTGCCCGGCGGGCGCCTGCGCATCGCGGGCCCGGTCACCGCCGACGTCCCGGACGGGGACGAGGCGCTCACCCTCGACGCCTTCCGCGCCGCGGTCGACGGGCTCGGCTTCGGGGATCGGCTGCGGATGGACACCGTCGAACGGCTCGCCCGCTACCGCGTCCACGAACGGCTCGCGGACCGGTTCCGGGTCGGCCGGGCCCTGCTGGCCGGGGACGCCGCCCACCTGAACCCGCCCGCGGGCGGGCAGGCCATGAACACCGGGTTCGCGGACGCGGCGGACCTGGCCGCACGCCTGGAGGACGTCCTGTCCGGCGCCCCGGCCGGGGTCCTGGACGGCTACGAGGCCGTCCGCCGGCCCGCGGCCGCGCGGGTGGCGCGCAGCACCCGGGTGGCCGACCTGCTCCAGGCCATGCGGGACGCCGCCACCGGGACCGAGCGCGCCTTCGTCCGCGGCGCCCTGTCCGGGCTCGCCCGGGAGTGGAGCCAGCTGCCCGCCGGCGCCGCACGGCGGGAGGTGGCGCGGTGAACCCCCCGCTGGGCATCCTCGGCACCGGCTCCTACCTGCCCGACACCCGCGTCGACGTGCGCCGGGCCGCGCGGGAGCTGCCCGAGCGGGACCGGGACCGGCTGCTGGCCCTGGGCTACACCGGTGTGTGCGCCGAACCCGACCTGTACCCGGGGGACATGGGCCTGATCGCCGCGCGGCGGGCCCTGGCCGACGCCGGACTGGCCGCCCGGGACGTGCGGACGCTCGTCTTCGCCTCCATCCACCGGCACGGCCACCGCCGCATGTGGTCGCCCGCCTCCTGGCTCCAGGAACGGCTCGGCTGCGTCAACGCCCTGCCCTTCAACGTGCAGCAGGGCTGCAACTCCCAGCTCCTGATGCTGGACGTGCTGCGCGCCGGGGCCGCCGCGGGGGAGGCCGTCCTGGTGGTCGCCGCGGACCGGTTCTCGGACTCGGCCTTCGACCGGTTCGCCGGCGACTACGGCATCGCCTACGGGGACGGCGCCGCGGCCGCCGTCCTGGCCCCGGCGGCCGGCCGGGGGTGGCGGATGCTCGGCACCCGCACGGTGTCCGACCCCTGGCTGGAGGGGCTGCACCGCGACGAGCGGCCGTCCGCCGAGACGCCCGGCGGCCTGACCGCCGAACACGACATGCGGGGCGCCAAGCGGTCCTTCCTCACCCGCCACGGCAAGGAGGTCCTGGCCGAGCGCACCCGGGCGGCGGTGGCGGAGATCCGCGACGCCCTCCTGACCGGCGCGGACGGTCTCCCCGGCGGCGGCGGTCTCCCGGCCAGCGGCGACGGCCTCCGGGCGGTCGTCTACCCCAACCTCGGCCTCCCCCTCCTCGAAGGCTCCTACTTCCCCGAGCTCCCCGGCGGGGCCGACCGGTCCCTGTGGGACTTCGGCCGCACGGTCGGCCACCTGGGCGGGGCCGACCAGATCGCCGGGCTCGACACCTGGACCCGCACCCGGGACCCCCTCCCGGGCGACCGGGTCCTGCTCATCGGCGCGGGCGCCGGGTTCACCTGGACCGGGATGCTCCTGGAACGCGAACCCGGACCCGGGCCGGAACCAGCGCCCGAATCGGCGCCCGAACCGGCGCCACGCACCACGACACCGCAAAGGACACCACGATGACCAGCGTCGACCGGCACACGGCCGGGCCACGGACCGGCAACAGCGACGGCTTCCTCATCTGGCTCATCATCCTGCTCGCCCCCATCGGGCAGATGGCCATCGACATCTACGTCCCCTCGCTGCCCGCCATGGTGGACTCCTACGGGACCACCCGGGGCGCGGTGCAGCTCAGCGTCACCCTGTACCTGATCGCCTTCTCCGTGGGACAGCTGTTCTACGGCCCGTTCTCCGACGCCGTCGGGCGCAGGAAGGCCCTTCTCCTGGGCGTGGCCCTGTACCTGGTCGGCGGGGTGCTCTGCCTGTTCGCGCCGACGATCCACTGGTTCGTGGCCGCCCGGGTCGTCCAGGGCCTGGGGATCACCGCCGCGTCGGTGGTCATGAAGGCGATCGCCGCCGACCGGTTCTCCGGGCCGCGACTGGCCACCGTCATGACCTACATGGTCGTCTCCTGGGGCATGGGGCCGATCGTCGCCCCCGTCATCGGCGCCTGGTTCCACAGCACGCTGGGCTGGGAGTACAGCCTGTACTTCCTGGTCGCCTACGGCGTCCTGCTCCTCGTCCTTCTCGGCGGGGTCTACCGCGAGACGAACGCCGCGCCCCGGGCCATGGGCGCGGGCGAGCTGGCGCGGGGCACGGCCACGATCCTCGGCGACGGGGTCTTCACCCGCATCCACCTGTCCATGGGGCTGTGCTACGGCATCCTGCTGGTGTTCAACCTGGTCGGCCCGTTCCTGGTCCAGGACGTCATGGGGCACTCGCCCGCCCTGTACGGGGCGATCGCCCTGGGGATGGGGGTCGCCTACTTCGCCGGGGTGTTCGGCAACCGGGTGCTGCCCGCCGGGCTCTCCCAGCGCGCCAAGTTCCGGACGGCCTCCACCGGCGCGGTGGTCGCGGCGGCGCTCATGGTCGCGGGCGCGGCGTTCACCGAGCCGAACCTGTGGGTGCTCACCGCGCCCTCGGCCGTCATCGTGTTCTTCGCCGGGATCCTGTACCCGAACCTGATGGGCCTGGGGGTGTCCCGCTTCCCGGGGATGACCGGCCTGGCCAGCTCCTGGCTGGGGTTCTGCCTCATGCTGTGCTCCGGCCTCATCATGCTCGCCTCCTCCCTGCTGCGGGTCGACGGCCCGCTGCCGCTGGCGGTGCTGTTCCTGGCCTGCACCCTGGGGTGCCGCCTCCTGGTGATGCGCACCCTGCCCGACACGAACCGACCCGGTCCCCGGACCACAGAGAACCCGGACCACAGAGAAAGAGGAGACACATGCGCACCACCGACCTCGGCGGCCTGACCGTCCCGGTGCAGGGCCTGGGCTGCATGGGCATGAGCGAGTTCTACGGGCCCGGCGACGAGGCCGCGTCCGTCCGCACCCTGCACCGCGCCCTCGACCTGGGGGTGACCCTCCTGGACACCGCCGACATGTACGGGACCGGCGCCAACGAGGAACTGCTCGGCCGGGCGCTCAAGGGCCGCCGGGACGAGGCCGTCCTGGCGACCAAGTTCGGCATCCTGCGCACCGGCGACCCGACCGCCCGCCCGGTCCGCGGCGACGCCGCCTACGTCCGGCAGGCCGCAGAGGCCAGCCTGCGCCGGCTGGGTACCGACGTCATCGACCTGTACTACATGCACCGCGTCGACCTGGCGGTGCCCATCGAGGAGACCGTCGGCGCCATGGCCGAGCTGGTCGCCCAGGGCAAGGTCCGGCACCTGGGCCTGTCCGAGGTGACCGCACAGGAGGTGCGCCGGGCGGCCGCCGTCCACCCGATCGCCGCGGTCCAGTCGGAGTGGTCGCTGTGGAGCCGCGACGTGGAGGAGTCGGTGGTGCCCGAGTGCGCCCGGCTGGGCGTGGGGTTCGTGCCCTACTCCCCGCTGGGGCGCGGGTTCCTCACCGGCACCATCGCGTCCACCGACGGGCTCGCCGCCGACGACTTCCGCCGCACCCAGCCCCGGTTCGAGCGGCTGGCCGAGAACACCCGGCTGCTGGAGCCGATCGAGCGGATCGCGAAGGAGCACGGGGCCACCCCGGGTCAGGTGGCCCTGGCCTGGGTGCACCACCGCGCGAACGTGTGGGGGCTGCCGGTCGTGCCGATCCCGGGCACCCGCCGGGTGGAGCGGCTGGAGGAGAACGCCGCGGCCGCCGGCCTGGCGCTGACCGAGGCGGACCTGGCGGCGCTGGAGGGCATCGCCGGGGCGGTGACCGGGACCCGCTACCCGGACATGACGCTCACCTCGGCCGGTCCGCGCTCCCGGGACTGAGCCGCCGTCCGCGCCCGGCCCGGACGAGGCCGGCCGGGCGCGGGCGTCCGCCGGTGTTCGGACACGGTTCGCCCACACGTCGCTCACGGTCGGGGCCGTTCGGCCCCGCGCGCGCCCGGTCGGGCCTATGTTGGAGGGAGGTTACCCGCGCGTTTCGCCGAAGGAGACTCCCGTGGCCCAGGTCCTCGTGGTCGCAGACGACCTCACCGGTGCCAACGCCACCGGGGCCCGCTTCGCCCGCACCGGGATGCGCGTGGCCACCGTGACCCCCGAGCACGTCAGCCGGGTCGCGGGGGACTACGACGTGGTGGTGGCCAACCTCGACAGCCGCCACGTCCCGGCCGAGCAGGCGGTCGACCTGATCGCCGACGTGGTGGAGGCGGTCTGGCCGGTGGGGCTGGTCGTCAAGCGCACCGACTCCACCCTGCGCGGCAACATCGGCGCCGAACTGGAGGCCGCCTACCGGGAGGTCCGCGATCGGGTGCCCGCGGGGACCCGGGTGCGGGTGCTGCTCACCCCGGCGTTCCCCGGGAGCGGGCGCACCACCGAGAACGGCGTCCAGCTCCTCAACGGGGTCCCGCTCCAGGACACCGAACTCGCCGACGACCCGCTGTGCCCGATGACCACGGGGGTGGTCGCCGACATCGTGGCTGCCCAGTCCGGGCTGGCCGTGCGCCACGTTCCGGTCCGCCAGGTCACCCAGAGCATGCTCACCGCCGAACTGCTGGCGGGGGACGAACCCGTCGTGCTGTGCGACGCGGCCACCGAGCAGCACCTCACCGACATCGCCGAGGCCGCCGCGGCCGCCCACCACGACGACGGCACCGTGTGGGTCTCCGTCGACCCCGGACCCACCGGCGCGCTGCTCGCCTACGCCCTGCGGCTGCGCGGCCAGGCCGGCACCCGCGGGCCCCTGCTGGGGGTGGTCGCCAGCACCACCGACCTCACCCGCCGCCAGCTCGCCACGGTGGCGCGCACCGGCGCGGTCCGCTTCGTGGACCTGGACGCGGTGGCCTTCACCGACCCCGAGAGCGACCACGCCGACGAGGTCGCCCAGGAACTCTCGGAGAAGCTCCTCGCCGCGGGGTTCCCGGACCTGTGCGTGCTGCGGGTGATCACCACCTCCGAGCGGGTGCGGGCGCTGCCCGGCCGGGTCCGCGCCGAACTGCCCGTGCGCATCGCCCGGCTGGTCGCCGACACCGTCCACGAGATCGCCGAGGGCACCGGCGCCCACGCCCTGCCCAGCGGGCTCTACCTCACCGGCGGGGACCTGGTGGCGGGGCTGTTCGACGAGCTGGACGTGCACGCGTTCGACGTCGGCGGCGAGGTGGTCCCGCTGGCCGTCCACGGCCACATCACCGGCGGCCCGCTCGACGGCACCCCGGTGGTCGCCAAGGGCGGCCTGGTGGGCGACGACATCACCCTGGTCGAGTGCCTGGCCAAGCTGCGGCGCGCCGTCCAGGCCCGCCTGCACCAGGTCCACTCGGAGGTCTCCGAGCACGTGGTGCCGACCCTCATCCGCGACCCCGCCTGATCCGGGCTCGCCGGAGGCCGACTCGGACCCCGGCCCGAGCCGCCCCTTTGGAAGTCAAGTTCGACCAGTAGTCCGGCCGCTGTGCGCGGCGACGAGCTCCAGCGCCCCGAGAACCTCCGGACCGTCCAGCACGGCCGCTGCTCCCGGCAGCCGCCTCAACCGCAGCATCGCGTGCAGCACATCGGCGAAGGGATGGCAGAGCAAGGCGTCCATGACGGCCTCCGCGCGGTCGGCCCGCCCGTCCTCGACCAGGTGTGAGACGTCCCGCAGCATGGAGGACGTCCGCACGAAGGCGAGGGCCCTACCGCGTTCGAGGTCCGCCCGGTTCAACCGGAGCAGATCGATCGTGACGCGGCCCTTGTGGGTGAGATGCACGTAGCGCCCGACGGACAGGCGCAGTTCCAGGTGGTCGTAGGGGTCCTCGGCCGTCGGATCGATCAACAGGGGCGCACCGTGCTGATCGAGGGGGAACGCGAAACCCTTGGCGTGGCTGTTGCAGCACGAGCACGCCAACAGGTGGTTGAGCCAGTCGAACGTGCGCTCGGGGGCACGGGTGATCGGCTCGAAGTGGTCGACGTCCGTTCCGAGGTTGTCCCCGCAGTACATACACCGGTTCAGACCCGCGGCGAACCGGGACAGCTCCTCCCGAAGCAGTGCGCGCAGGTCGCGGGCGCTCTTCCAGCGTCGACGGGCGGTGTCGGCGTCCGCGCTCCCCAGCCGCCGGGTACGGGCATCGAGCTTGGAGACGAGCTCGTCGGGCGGATCGGTGCGCTGAAGCCTGATCACCTCAGTACCGGTCCAGCCGTGCGGAGACCTCGTCCACCCGTGCCGTCAGGGAACTCGTGAGCAGGCGCCGCAGCTCGGCGTACTCTTCTCTCTCCTGGGGGGACGCGACGTCCCGGAGTACACGCGCCTCCAGCTCCGAGAGCCGTTCCCGTTTCTCGTCCGCCTGCTCGGAGTAGGGGGAGTCGATCCCGAACAGGTCGGTGAGCAGGGCGTCGTCGCCGCTGCCGAAGACGACGCGCTGGTACAGCTCGTCCGACACGGCGTGCGGTGCGGTCTCCTCGTTCGTTCCGGGCAGCCGGATCAGCCCGCCCGGGTCGGCGCTCTGGCAGATGTAGGGACTGTGCGACGAGACGATGAACTGCGTGCGCGGGAAGTGGCGTTTGAGCCAGCCGCCGATCGCCTTCTGCCAGCTCACGTGCAGGTGAACGTCGATCTCGTCGATGAGCACGACTCCGGAAAGGATCACCACGGGGGTGCGGCCCGCACGGCTCTCCCAATATCCCAGTGCGTCATCCCCCTCCGCCGAGAAGACCTGCCGGACCAGATCGAGGACGAGGGCCGTGACCGTCCGGTATCCGTCGCTCAGCTCGGGCAGCGCGGACACATGGGTGCCGTTGCTCACCCAGAGGCCGTCGGCATCCACCCGTTCGACACGGAAGCCGCCGGGGAGCAGGCCGTCGTTGAGCATGTCCGTGACGAACGTCAGGCGCTCCGCGGCCCTGTTCCGGCCCTCAAGCTGTCGTAGGTGGAGGTCCTTCAGCCACTCGATGGACTCGGACAGGGAGACGTCCTCGTTGAAGAGGCTGGCCAGACGGGATACGGGTCCGGGGCTCATCGTCAGGCGCTGCGCCGGAGAGGCGCCCCCTTCGAGTCGGCGGAACGGTCCGTACCCGGCGACGAACCAGCCGCTGCTGTCCTCCGCCCACGGGCCCCGACCGGGAAGACGGGTGTCACGGCCCTCCGTCACGTCGTCCGGGCCCGTGACACGGGAGCCGCCGCGGGCGGACTCGCTCCGACGCCACCGGATCACGCCGGTGAAGGACCGCCCCGGTGTGCGTCCCGGGCCCGTGTAGGTGTCCCATGTGCCGGGGGCGATGGTGGTGGAGACCATCGCGGAGTCCGCCCCCTGGGTGATCCAGTGCTCGAAGTCGGGGACGAGGCTGCGCGCGTAGGACGGACCGACCAGACCGAGGGCGATGGCGCGGAGCAGCGTCGTCTTGCCGGAACCGTTGCGGCCGGCGAGCACGGTCCAACTGCCGTGCTCTTCCGAGGGGAGGGGGAACTCCAGATCCCTGGCGGCTGTGGGACCGTGGAACCCTCGGACACCGTCGACGCTCACACGCTCGATATGCAAGTCGGACTCCGCTGTCAGCCGGCCGGGACGGGGCCAAGCCTAGAGGAAAAGGCCCCCACGGGCGCAGATCCGGCGGCGACCGCCGGTTGAACGCCCCGCACGGAGTGGCCCTGACGTGGGCGTGTGAGGGATGCCCGGGGCCGGGATGACAGGTGTCATCCGGGGCCGGTGACAACGGCGCCTACCGGCCCGCGGGCCCGGCGGCGAGGATGGTGCACATGACGAAGACACAGAGCACCTCCCCGAACTGGACCCTCGGCCTCTCCCTCGGACTCGCGGTCGGCATGGGCTTCGCCGCCGTCCTCACCGACCTGCTGCTGGGCGTCGCCCTCTCGGCCTGCTTCGGCGTCGCCCTCGCCTACGCCCTCCCCCTGGCCCGCCGCGCCGCGGAGTGACCCCCACCGGTGAAAGGCGGCGGGGGCCGCATCCCCTTTCCGGCTCGAACGCGAACACCCTGCCACCGTGAGGCGGCTCGCGCGGGTCGTGGTCCATGGGCTCGGTATGGTTCGCGACCGTGTCCGGGCCGGGCGCGGGTGGCGTTGGCCGCGCCCACATGAACGCGAGCGAACCCTCGAACCGGGCCGGACGCCCGGCCCGGTTCGACGTCCAGGACCGCGAGCACCCCGCCCGGCCATCCGGGGGAGGGCGACCACGGGGTGGCGATCCGCCCGCCGGGGCGGACGACCCCCATCCACCGCCAGGGGACGGCGGCGACGGTGCAGGTCGCGATGGGCCGGTCATAGGCAGGGCCGACCGGGGGTCTCGCCGTCGCCGGTCGGGACGGTCGGCGGTTACCCGGCGGCGGTCAGGTTCGCATGAGCGGTGGAGGCCAGGCCGGGGTCGGTTCCGGCGAGTCGGCCCTGCTCTCCCGGGTCCGTAGGGAGTTGCGGGCGGATCTCGCGGAGTTCAGCGAGGACCTGGCCGACACGCTGATCCTGTGCGGCAGCGAGATATTCGCGAACGCGGTGAAGTACACGGCCTCAGGCCGAGGCGACGGCCGTGGTCGAGGAACTGTCCACCGCCTGGGGCCGCACCCCCGTTCACCCTCTCGGCGACCTGGGCACCCACACCTGGGCCGCCTTCGTCCTCACCTGAACACGGCGGACGCCCCCGGCCGTCCAGTCCGGGGGCGTCCGCGGCAACACCGCTCACCGCTCACCGCGCCAGGGCGGCG
>NZ_JBJJBV010000260.1:0-9458 GCF_045446735.1 Nocardiopsis protaetiae | reverse complement strand
TTCCGGAACTCCGGTGGGAACGCCGCCGACCTCCGGAGGTCGGCCGAGGAGGTGGACACGGCCGCGAAGAAGCTGGCGTCGGTGCTCCGGAACCGGGACGAGGAGATCCGGCGGATCCGCGCCGAGGTGGACACGCTCCGAAAGCTGGTGGACGAGTACGCGGCCCGGGTTCCTCAGGGGGCCCTACGCTAGGTAGGCTGAGCGCTCGCCGAGTCCGGCCACCCCCTCACCTCCTGGATGGAGTCCATGGACCGTCCCCCCACACCCCCCGGGCGGGGCCCGCACCGCGTGCTGGTCTGCGGCGCGGCCGCGCTGGCCCTGGCCCTGTCCCCGGTGGCGGCCTCGGCCGCGCCAGAAGACCCGTCCCCGGCACCGTCCGCCCCCGCCGACGACGCGGCGGTGCCGCAGATCCTCGATGTCTCCGACGCCGCCTGCGCGGAGTCCTCGGACCGGGTCATCGAGGACCTGCCCTGGACGCACGGGGCGCTCGGCCTGGACGAGGCCCACGCCCTGTCGCGGGGCGAGGGGGTGACGGTCGCGGTCCTGGCCTCGGGGCTGGACGCCGGGGCGCCGGCGCTGGAGGACGCCGTGACGGGCGGCGGGACGGACACGGACTGCCGCGGGTACGGCACCTTCCTGGCCGGGATCGTCGCCGCCCGCCCCCGGCCCGACAGCGGGTTCGTGGGCGTGGCGCCCGGGGCGCGGATCCTGGGCGTGGCCACGGGGGATCCACAGACCGGGGAGGTGACGGCCGCGCAGCTGGCGGCCTCGCTCCGGTCGGCCGTGGAGTCCGAAGCCCGCGTGGTGCTCGTAGGTACGGCGGTCACGGAGGGCTCGGCGGAACTGAGCGAGGCGGCGGCCGCCGCCGAGGAGGCGGGGGTGCTGGTGGTGGCGCCCGCTTCGGTGTGGGGCCGCGACGGCACCCGGCCCGGGCACCCCGCCCGGGAGTCGACGGTGCTCGCGGTCGCCGCCCACGCCCCCGACGGCCGACCGGTCGTACAGGAGGTCATGGTGGTGCAGGGCGAGGCCGAACCCGCCCGGGTGGACCTGGTCGCCCCGGGCTCCCAGGTGCTGGGCATCGGCCCGGGTGGCGAGGGGCACCGGACCAGCCAGGGCGACGGGGTGGCCGCCGCGTTCACCGCCGGGACGGCGGCGCTGCTGCTGTCCCGGGAGCCCGACCTGACCCCGGAGCGGCTGCGCGAGCGCCTGGCGGCCACCGCCTACCCGTCGGCCCTGGGGTCGGCGGACCCGGTGACCGGGAGCGGGCGGATCGACCCGGTGGGCGCGCTGGTCGCCGCCCCGGGCGGGCGGGGCGGCACGGTGGAGGGCGCGGAGTTCGTACCCGATCCCTCCGACCGGGGGGAGATGGACTCCCTGCCGGTGGTCCTGACCGTCGGCGGAACGGTGCTCGTCGTGACCCTGGCCGCCCTGGGGCGCCCGGTGCTGGCGGGGGGCCGGGCCCGCGGCTGGCGCCCGGCCCGGCCCGGGGAGAGGCCAGGCGAGAAGAACGACGAGAAGGACGGCGGGCAGGACTGAGCAGGCCGGAACGGGACGGGCCCGGGGAGCGTACGCTCCCCGGGCCCGTCGCGGTCAGGGCTCCTAGCCCCGGGCCTCCTCTTCCTCGGGCATGCGGGCGAGCTGCACCTCGACCGGGTCGCGCCGCGAGACCCACATGGCGCGTCCGGGCGGCAGCACCTTCGGCCGCATGCCGAACACCGTGCCCTCCGTCGGCGGGCAGGACAGCAGGATGCCCGGGGTGTTCATGTCGATGATCGAGCGGAGCACCGGGTCGCCGGTGACCCGGCGGGCGAAACCGCCCGCGGCGTGCGCCAGGACCAGGTGCATGCCGATGTCGGCGCCCTGGGCGAACATGGGCACCAGCGGGGCGAGCGGGCTGGGCCCGCTGCCGGAGATCATGTCGAGGTCGTCGATCACGATGTACAGCTCCGGCCCCTCCCACCAGTCGCGCCGCCGGATGCGGTCGGGGGTGATGTCCGGTCCGGGCAGCCGCTGCTGCATGGCCTGCGCGGCCGCGACCACCATCTCCCGGGCCCTGTCGGCGGAGACCGCGTAACCCAGCTGCATCTCCTGGGGGACCGCCCCGAACAGCCCGCGCCGCTGGTCCACCAGGACCACGCGGGCCCCGTTGGGATCGGCGTCGCGGGTGATGGCGTCCAGGACGCGGCGCAGGACGTTGGTCTTGCCCGACTCGGTGTCGCCCACCACGAGGAGGTGCGGCGTGGTGGAGAAGTCGTGGACGAACGGCTTCATCCGACGGCCCTCCACCCCCAGCGGAATGCGCAGCGCCCCGTTGTCGGTGGTCTCCACCGGCGGCATCTCCTCCACGCGCACCAGCGGCGGCAGGGTGCGCACCTCGGGGGCCCGGGGCCCGTCCCAGGCGGCCTTGACCCGCTCGATCAGCTCGGCGGACCCCTCGGTGACGGTGACGGGGTCGGCGACCCCGTCGGCCCGGGGCAGCGCGGTCAGGAAGTGGGACTTGTCCTCGGTGATGCCCCGGCCGGGGACGCGCGGCACGGTCTGGGCCGCGCGCATGTGGACCGCGGAGTCCACGGGGTCGCCCAGCCGCAGCTCGAAGCGGGTGCCCAGCAGGTCGCGGATGCCGGTGTGGAAGTCGGCCCAGCGCGGCGAGGCGACCATCAGGTGCAGGCCGTAGGTCAGACCCCGCTGGGCGAGCTGGATGAGGGTGGCCACCGAGTCCATGAAGTCCTGGCGGATGGTGCCCCAGCCGTCGATGACCAGGAAGACGTCGCCGTGGGGGTCGTCGGAGAACTCCCCGGCGGCCCGCCTGCGCCGGTAGGTGGCCATGGAGTCGATGCCGTGTTCGGCGAAGAGCGTCTCCCGGCGGGTGATCAGCTCCTGCATCTCGAAGATGGTGCGCATGATGCGGCGCTCGTCGGTGCGCGAGGCGACGCTGCCCACGTGCGGGAGCTCGCGCAGGGACTGGAGGACGCCGCCGCCCAGGTCGATGCCGTAGAACTGCATCTGCGCGGGGGTGTTGGTCATGGCCAGCGACAGGATGAGCGAGGCGAGCAGGGTGCTCTTGCCGCTCTGCGGGCCGCCCGCGATCCCGACGTGGCCGCCCTGTCCGGCCATATCCGCCACCAGCGGCGGGCGGGCCTGCTCGAAGGGCTTGTCGATGAGGCCGACCGGGACGCTCAGGAGGGTGTGGTCCCCCCAGGCCAGGCCCCCGGGGGCGACCCGGCGGCCGACCAGGGCCAGCAGCTCGTCCAGCAGGGGCGGGGTCCCCAGCGGGGGCAGCCACACCTCCCGGGCGGCCGGGCCCTTGTCCTTGAGCCGGTCCAGCGCCGCGGCCAGCAGGGTCGGGGCCTCGCCCTCGTTCTGCTCCTCCGGATCGGGCTCGATGACGGCGGCCGGAGCCTGCGGCATCCGGTACAGCTCGGTGAAGGGAACGACCTCTCCGCCCGTGGCGGCCCGCTGAGCGGTGCGGACGGCGACCCGGTGGGGACCCGAGACGTAGGCGGCCTTGAACCGGGTGAGGGTGTCGGTGTCCCACTTGAGGTACCCGTTGCCGGGTGCGGAGGGCAGCTGGTGGGCGTCGGGCACGCCCAGGACCCCGCGGCTCTCGATCGCCGAGAAGGTCCGCAGACCGATGCGGTAGGACAGGTGGCTCTCCAGCTGGTGCATGCGCCCCTCGTCCAGGCGCTGGGAGGCCAGCAGCAGGTGCACGCCCAGGCTGCGCCCCAGGCGGCCGATCATGACGAACAGGTCCATGAAGTCGCGGTGCGCGGCCAACAGCTCACTGAACTCGTCCACGACCACGAACAATGTGGGCATCGGATCGAGATTCGGATTGGAATCCCGTGCCTTTTGGTACTCGTGCACAGAACTGAAATTGCCCGCCGTGCGCAACTGCTCCTGCCTGCGGACGAGTTCACCGTGCAGGGCGTCCTGCATTCTCTCGACCAGAACGGCCTCGTCGGCGAGGTTGGTGATGAGCGCCGACGTGTGTTTCAGACCGTCCAGGCCGATGAAGGTCGCGCCGCCCTTGAAGTCCACCAATACGAAGTTCAGGGTCTCCGAGGAATGGGTCAGGGCCAGCGCCAGGACCAGGGTGCGCAGCAGTTCGCTCTTGCCCGACCCGGTGGCGCCGATCAGCATGCCGTGCGGGCCCATGCCGCCCAGCGCCGACTCCTTGAGGTCCAGCTCCAGCGGAGAGCCGTCGGCGGAGATGCCCACGGGGACGCGCAGCCGCCGGGCCGGGCCCAGGTCCCGCCAGGCGCGTTCCACGTCGTGCAGGTGGACGTTGGGGATACCGAGCAGGGCGGTCAGCTCGAAGTCGGTGGTGAGCGGCTCGGTGATCTCCGCGGAGAGGCTGATGCGGTACGGGGACAGCATCCGGGCCAGGGCGGTCGCCTGGACCACGCTGAGGGAGTCGGGGCGGCCGACACGGGTCTCCACGGGACGGCCGTTGTTGTCCCGGTCCAGGATGACCAGGGAGGTGGGCGTGGCCCGCAGGTTGAGCACCCCGGGGTCGTCCAGGAGCGGTTCCCGGTCGTCCACGGTGATGACGACACCGTTGCGGTAACCGCCGCCCACCAGGCGCGAACCCGGCGGGACGCGGCCGCCGTCCACGATGATGACGAAGAACGGCTCCTCCCGGTCCGGGGAGGCGAGGGGGTCGAACCCGGGCCGGTCGGTGAGGTCGGCCCCGGCCAGCGCCTCCAGGTCGTTGGCGTCTCCGGCGAAGTAGCGCAGGCTGCCGGCGGCGTCGGTCTCCGTGGGGTGCTGGAGGTGGGGCAGCCACTTGCCCCAGGACCACTGCGGACGGGCGTCGTCGGAGGCGCACACGGCGATCCGCAGTTCGTCGGGGGCGTGGGCGACCGCGAGCTGGGCCACCAGGGCGCGGACCAGTCCGCGGCAGGTCCGCGTCTCGCCGCGCACGGAGATCCGCGCGTAGCCCCGCAGGTACAGGGACACGGGCTGGTCCTCGACCATGCTGTACGCCCGGATGAACCGGCGCAGGGCGTGGGCGCTGAGGGGTTCGAGGTCCTCGACGGGTTTGGAGGACAGCGGGGAGATCGTCATCGCCAGGGCCTGCTCGCCCACCGCGACGCGCACCTCCGCGAAGTCCTCGTCCTCGGCGCGCCGCTCCCACAGCCGGGAGGTGCGCACCAGGGACCACAGCGCCTCGGGGTGGGGTGCCCGCCACAGCATGGCGTCGCGCTGTTCGGTGACCACCTCCCGCAGCCGGGTGCGCATCTGCGCGAGGTAGCGCAGGTAGTCGCGGCGGTCGCCGTTGAGCTTGCGGCGCCGCTCCATGGCGGTGCGGACGAACTGGCCGCCGAGCATGGCGACGGCGCCCAGGAGCATCATGCCGCCCGCGACGTAGGGCATGACCCCGGCACCCCCGCCGCCGCCCCCGCCGAAGGAGCCGGGGCGGATGAACAGCATCATCATGGCCATCGAGGTCAGCGCCATCGGCAGGTACATGAAGACGGACGAGCTGTTGGCCTGCGGCTCGGCCAGCTCGGGGGGCTCCTGAAGGCTGATGTCCCCCGAGGGCATGTCCGGTCCCGGCCTGCGCGGCGGGCGCCGGACAAGGATGGTACTCAAAACCTATACCTCCGGAACGGCTGTGGAACCTTAAGGTTTCTTTAAGGTAATTCGGACGTAGGGCAACAGAAAGGGATTCGGCCGACCCTCATTCGACCAGGTCTGATACTCCTACCAGTGTCAAGAAGATGACACAAGGCCGAAAAATCGGCTGATCCAGTTCCGTAATCACCCAAGACACTGTTAATGTTCCGCCAAGCCCGTGACTTTTCAGGCATTAAGCAACAGTTCCCCCTTGCTTGGAGACCGGATGAGCGACCCCTCTGGGGCGGAGCCCTGTCGCCTCGTGGTGCATGCGCCCCACCGCACCTTCGAGATCGCCGTGCCCACGGACGTACCCGTGGCCGAGCTCCTGCCCACCCTCGTGCTGTACGCGGAGGACGAGGACGGTGAGGACCTCGACGAGAGCGGCCTCGAACACGACGGCTGGATCCTGCAACAGCTCGGCGACGAGCCCGTGCCGGCGGACGAGACCCTCGCCTCCCTGGGGCTCTACCACGGCGAGACCCTCTATCTGCGGCCGCGCCGGGACCAGCTGCCCCCCATCCACTTCGACGACCTCGTGGCCGGGGTGGCGGTCAGTACCGCCGACCGCGCCGACCGCTGGTCGCCCTCGCACACCCGCGTGACGCTCCAGGCACTGGCCCTGGGCGCCCTGCTGCTCGGCGCCCTGGTGCTGTTCCTGGGCGACCGGCCCCAGCTGACGGTGATCGCCGGAGCGGGCGGCGCGGTCCTGATGCTCCTGGGCTCCGTATCCGCCTCGCGGGCCATGGGCGACCCGGTCGCCTCCACCGGGCTCGCGGCCTGCGCCGTGCTGTACATGACCCTGGCGGGCGCGGCCCTGCCCACCGGGCAACCGGGCACGCTGCTGACCGGCGCGCAGATCCTGACCGGCGCCATGGCGGGCGCGGGCGCCACGACCCTGGGCGTCGCGGCCGTCGCGGGCTCCGTGCCCTTCTTCACCGGGGTGTTCACCTTCCACCTGCTGACGGCGCTGGGCGCCATCATGGTGATGTTCATCCCCGGCGCCACGGTCGGCGCCGCCGCGGGCGGCACGGCGGCCCTGGCCTTGCTGGTGGCGACGTTCTCCCCGCAGCTGTCCTTCCGGTTGTCGGGGATGCGGCTGCCGTCGCTGCCCTCCAACCCCGAGCAGCTCCAGGAGGAGATCGATCCCTACCCGGCCCGCCAGGTACTGGAGCGCGGCACACTGGCCGACCACTTCCAGACCGGGCTGCTGGCCGCCACCGGGGCCGTCCTCACCATCACCCTGGTCGTGCTGGCCTGGACCGGGGGCTGGGTCGCGATCTCCCTGTGCGTCGTGACGGCCCTGGTCGTCCTGCTCCAGACCCGCGGCATGGCCTCGGCCCGCCAGCGCTTCTCCCACACGGCGCCGCCGGTGGCCGCCGCCGTCGCTCTCGTGCTGTACCTCACCCGCGAGCCGGAGGGGTTCACCGTCCTGACGGCGATGCTCGTCCTGGCCGCGGTGGCCGGGGCGCTGGCCGTCCTGTCCTGGTCCGTGCCGGGCAAACGCATGCTGCCCCACTGGGGCCGGGCCGCCGAGATCTTCCAGGCGGTCCTGGGCGTGGCGGTCGTTCCGCTGGTCCTGGGATTGTTCGGGGTGTACGGCCTGCTTCGCGCGATCGGGGGCTGAGCGGTGCAGTCACGACGCGACCGGGTCCAAGCACACGACTTCATGATGGGCCGCCTGGGCACCGCGATGCTGGAGTCGGACCCCAACGCGGTGGACGCGCCCCTGCGCCGCACCCGCAACACGTTCTACATCGGCCTGGCGCTGGGGGCCGTCCTGTGTGTGGGGTTCCTGGTGTTCGGGCTGATCTTCCCCGGCGGCTCCACCTCCTGGCGCCAGGAGGGGCGGCTCATCCTGGTCCGCGACACCGGCGCCTCCTACCTGTACTCCCAGGGGGTGCTGCGCCCCGTGGACAACTACACCTCCGCCCGGCTCATCCAGGGGGAGGGCATGGCCGTGAGCCTGGTCCGCGAAGCCTCCCTGGAAGGGGTGCCGCGCGGCGGCCCCGTCGGCATCCCCGCGGCACCCGACTCCCTGCCCACCGGTGAGATCGGCACGGTGTGGCGGCTGTGCGCGCTGCCCTCCGCCGAGGGGGACGCCCCCCGCACCTCCCTGACCCTGGACGACGCCGAGGGCATGGTCGTGCCGCCCCCCGAGTACGCCGTCCCCGTGGTCGGGCCCGACGGGCGCCGCCACCTGCTGTGGGCGGGGAGCCGCCTGGAACTGGACGTGGCGGGCGGTGCCGTGGAGGCCATGGGCTACGGCACGGTTCCGGCCCTCCCGGTGTCGGACTCCTTCCTGGCCGCGGTGCCGGAGGGCCCCGGACTCACCGCCCCGGCGGTGCCCGGCCTGGGCGAGGTCTCCGGCGTGGCGGGCCTGGAGGCGCGCCGGGTGGGCACACTGTTCACCGTCCCCGCGGGGAACGGCGCCTCCCAGGACTACCTGTTGACCCGGGACGGCCTGGTCCCGCTCACCGCGACCGAGGCCGCCCTCCTGCTGGCCTCCCCCGCCACCCGGGAGGAGGCGTACGCGGGGGCGGAGCCCACGGCGGCGACGCTGTCCGCCGGAGAGGTCCAGAGGCTGCTGGCCCCCGACGCCGAGGCCGGAGAGGTACTGGCGGCCGGGCTGCCCGCCGTCCCGCCCGAGGCGGTTCCCGAGGGTTCGGGCAACCCCTGCCTGGTCGTCGACCCCTCCGGGGAGAGCTCTCTGGCCCTGTCCCCCGACTCCTCGATCACGGCGCTGCCGGTCCAGCAGGTCCCCGGTTTCTCCCCGGGTTGCCCGACCCCCGACTTGGTGGGCGTGCCCGCGGGTGGCGGAGCACTGGTCCGGGCCGCCCCCGAGGCGGGGAGGAGCGACGCACCGACCTACTACCTGGTCACCGAGGACGCGGCCAAGTTCCCGCTGCTGGACGCCGACACGGTCACCGCGCTCGGCTACACCGAGGAGGAGGCCGTCACGACCCCCAACTCCCTCCTGAGGCTGCTGCCCACCGGGCCGATGCTGCACCCGGCCCTGGCGGCCCAGCCCCTCACCTCACCCCAAGACCCCGCGGCACAGCCGTGCCCGGGGGAAGCGCAGGAAGCGGTCTGAGGGACCGCGGAGAAAGGAGCGCCGTCATGAGCACGATGCGCAATACCGACGAAGCCAACAGGATCGCCAGCGAGGCCATGGCCGAGGCGCACGGCCGCTGCGACTCCGTCTACACCCGCGTCGACGCCGCCCGCGACGCCCTGCGCCCGGGCTGGCAGGGCGGCGCGGGCAACACCTACAGCGAGGCGCTGGTGCTGTGGCTGGAGGAGCTGCGGCTCATCACCAACGGCATGAACCAGATGGTCGAGACCTTCGGCGGCACCGTGAACGCCATGCACACGGTGGAGGACACCAACATCCTTGAGAGTTCGTCCTGGATCAACCAGCTCAACCCCAACCAGGCGAGCGCCTGAGGCCCGCGCGGCCCCTCCAACCCACCCCCCGAGCGGAACGAGAGAACGATGTCGGGCTTCCACGTCAACTTCAACGCCCTGAGCCAGGGGTCGATCGACCTCCAGACGGAGATGGGCAACGTCGAGAACGCGCTGGACGACCTCCAGCAGCAGATGGCCGCCGTGCGCAGCGAACTCGAAGGCGCCACCGCCGAGGCCTACGACGTGGCCATGCAGAACTGGTCGCTCAACCTCGCGGACATGCGCACCCTGCTGGGCGCCGCGCAGGTCGCCCTCAACAACTCGGGCGACAACTACGGCACGACCGACAACCGCGAGGCCAACGAGTGGCAGGCCCTGGGCTGAGCCCGGAGCCGCCATCCCGCGGGCCCGCCGCACCGGGCGGCGGGCCC
>NZ_JBJJBV010000026.1:0-41797 GCF_045446735.1 Nocardiopsis protaetiae | reverse complement strand
GGCCCTGCACGGGTTCGCGGTCCTCAACTCCACCGCCGCGCCCGAGGACGTCGACGCCCTGCTGCCCGGGATCATCGAAGTCCTGGCCACCGGCCTCCTCCCCCGCTGACCCCCTCCCCCGAGGACGAGAGAACGCATGCGCGCCCCCTGGCGCGCCGGGGGGCCGCCCGCCGGGAGGGTCCGGTTCGACGTGGTGTTCGGCGAGCCGCGCCCGGCCCTCGCCCGGGACCGGGCTACCGGCCGCCGCCGGCCGGGCCCGGGGCCGCGCACAGGCGGGCGGTGAGGATGTCGCCCGCCCACTCCTGCCAGCGCTCGTGCGGCCAGCCGCGTTCGCGGGTCAGGGCGAGGTAGGGCTCCGGGGCCAGCAGGGCGTAGAGCTCGTCGGCGGCCCGCCCCGCGTCCGCCCCGGGGGCGGCCCCGGGCTTGGCGACCAGCGCAGAGGCGAAGGCCGAGCACACCGTGTACCGCGGGTCTGCGGGCGCGTCGGGTCCCCACAGGTCGCGCACGGCCGGGTCGGTGGCCTCGGCCACCCGAAGCATCTCGGTGACGGCGGCGACCCGGGCCAGCACGCGGCCGGTCCCGGCCACGTACCGGGCCAGCGCGGTGTGGGCGTCGTCGGCGCCGACGGCCTTCCGGAACCAGGGGCGCTCCAGGGTCGGCACGGGTTCGTCGTCGCCCGCGATGGCGGTGTCCACGACCTCCTTGAGCAGGGCGCCCTTGGTGCCGAACGTGTAGAAGAGCGTCTGCACCGCCACGCCGGCCCGCTCCGCGACGGCCTGCATGGGGGTGGCCCCGTACCCGTCCGCGACGAAGAGCTCGCGGGCGGCGTCGATCATGCGGGCGCGGGTGAGGCGGGCCTTCTCCGCGCGCTTTCCGGTCTTGACTCGCTCCATGGCGGAAGTCTATTACTAGAGTAAGTCACTAGTGAACGACTCTAGTCATTGGAGTGGGACATGACCGCCATCGCCAACACCGAGCAGAAGCGGGCCTGGGAAGGGGAGGTGGGCGCGCCCTGGGTGGCCGGCCCGGACCGCTACGACGCCATGCTCCAGGAGTTCAACCCGCTGATCCTGGCGGGCGCCGGCATCGCCCCCGACTCCCGCGTCCTGGACGTGGGCTGCGGGACCGGGCGGCTCACCCGGGAGGCGGGCGCCCTGGCCGAACGCGGATCGGCGCTGGGCGTGGACATCTCCGCGACGATGCTGCGCGCCGCCCGGGAGCGCACCCCTGCGGGCGCCAACGTCTCCTACGAGCACGCCGACGCCCAGGTCCACCCCTTCCCGGAGGCCGGGTTCGACGTGGTGGTCAGCCGGGGCGGCGTGATGTTCTTCGACGACGCCGGGGCGGCCTTCGCCAACATCGCCCGCGCGGTGCGACCGGGCGGGCGGATGTCCCTGCTGCTGCCCGCGCCGACCGGCCCCGAGGACGACCACACACTGGCCACCGCCGCGCTGCACCCCTACATGACGGCGGGCCCCACACCCACCCGCCGCCGGATGATGTCGCTGCTCGACCCGGACCTGGTGCGCGGGCTCCTGGAGGGGGCCGGGTTCGCCGACGTGGCGAACGAACTGGTCCACGCCCCGTCGCACCTGGGCTCGGACCCGGCCGACGCGGCCGCCTTCCTCACCGGCCAGGCCGGGATCCGCCCGCACCTGGAGGCCCTGGACCCGGCGGAGCGCGAGCGGGCGCTGGCCGCCCTGACGGCGGACCTGGCGGCCTTCCACGGCCCTGAGGGGGTCCGGGTGATGGACCCGGGCCGCGTCGTCACCGCGGTGCGGCGCTGACGCCGTTCGCCCGGTCGGCCTCGCCCAGGAGGGCGAACTCGCGGAACACCCCGGCCAGCCAGGCGAAGGTCAGGGCGATGACGGTGAGGTTCTTGGCGGCGACCACGGCCGCGACCACCCAGGGCCGCTCGGCCGCGGGCACCCACAGGCCGATCGCCGCGTTGGGCAGCAGGTCGAAGACCACGAAGGCCGCGGCCAGGAAGGCGAACTGGCCGAGGAACAGGCCGAGCCGGGGCGTGATGCCCGCCGCGAAGGCGGCCCACGCCCCGGCGGGTGTCCGCCGCCCCGGGGGCAGGACCTCGCGGGCGGCGATCCACAGCAGGGCGCCGAGCAGGACCAGCCGGGAGCCCTGGGCGACGGCCTCGGAGGCGGCCCCGAGCCCTCCGGTGAGCGGGCTGCCGGGGGCGATGAGCGCGAACCGCTGGACGGTGGGCACCAGGGACAGGCCCAGAACGAGCGGGGCGTGGCGGGCGTAGGCGCGCAGGGCCCAGAGCAGGGCGGCGCGTGCAGCGCGGGCGGTGGCGAGCATCGTTTCACCTCTTTGAATAGTTCATTGATTTGAACTATACGACGCGGTGAAGGATCGCGGTAGTGTGGGCCCGTGACCGCCGCACCGCAGGAACCCGTCGGCGACCGCGAGGGCTGGGACCTCAGCACCGCCGTCGTCCTCTTCCACGACGCCCTCGGCGCCCGCCTGGGCGTGGGCGCCACCGACCACAAGGCCCTGGGCCTGCTCCGCCGCAACGGGCCGATGACCCTGAGCGCGATCGCCGCCGGGCTCGGCGTGGTCGCCGGGGCCGCCACCGCCGTGGTCGACCGGCTGGAGGCCGCCGGGCTGGTCGAGCGCTTCCGCGACCCCGGCGACCGCCGCCGCGTCCTGGTCCGCCCGCTCTCCGACGCCGCCCCCGCCGAACGGGACGCCTACGCCCGCCTGGGCGGGGAGACCGCGGCCTTCATGGCCGGACTCGGCGAGGACGAGCGCCGCGCCGTCCTGGACTACATCGCCCTCACCCGCCGCCTCCTGGAGGAGGAGACCGCCCGCCTGCGCGACGCCGACGCCTAGGCTCGGGGCCATGAGCACGCCCGCCGACCGCTCCGCCGCCCCGCGCCCGGTGGCGACCGACCTGGCGCTGTGGGCCGCCCTCGGCGGCCTCACCGTCCTCGAAATCTCCGACCTCCGCGACGGCCTCCCCTGGTGGGAGGCGGGCGCCCTGCTCGCCGTCCTGGCCCTGGCCGTGGGCCTGTCCCGGAGCCGCCCCCACACGGCGGTGGCGATCGCCCTGACGGCCGCCACCGCGGAGATGGCCGCTGTGGGCGTCCGCCTGGCCGAGACCCTGCTGTTCTCCCCGCTCGTCTCCCTGGCGGTGCTGGCCCTGCTGGCCGGGCGGCGCTCCGGCCGGACCGGGCCGATCGCCTCCATGGCGGTGACGGCGGCCCTGGTCGTTCTCGCCCTGTACACCGGATCCGCCGTGATGGCCGGGTCGGACGCCCGCGACCTGCTGTCCGGTCTGGTCGACGCGCTCGGCGGGGCCCTCGGCCTGGTCGGCGCGCTCGTCGTCCCCTGGCTGCTGGGCCGCCACCTGATGTGGCGCAGCCGCCTCAGCCGGGGCGGCTGGGAGGTCGCCGAGCAGATGGAGCGCACCCGGGCCGCCGAGGCCGACCGCGCCCGGCTGCGGGAGCGCACCCGGATCGCCGCCCGCATCCACGACTCCCTCGGCCACGACCTGGCCCTGCTCGCGGTGCGCGCCGCCGCCCTGGAGATGGCCTCGCAGGACTCCCCCGAGCACGCCGCGGCCGCCGCCGGGGTGCGCGAGGCCGCGCACGCCACCACGCTGCGGCTGCGCGAGGTCATCGGTGTGCTGCGCGACGGACCGGTCGGCGAGGACACGGTGACGGTGCCCGAATCGGTCTCCGATGCGGTCGACGCGGGCATGCGCGTGCGCCTGCTGCGCGAGGGCCCCGACCCCGATCCGCGCACGCCCGGCGGACGGGCGGTGGGGCGGCTGGTCCGCGAGGCGCTCACCAACGCCGCCCGGTACGCCCCCGGCGCCGAGGTCACCGTGCGGGTCGTCCGGGACGGCGGGCCGACCCGGGTGGAGGTGGCCGACACCGGCGCCGACGCCCCCGCGGTGCCCGGCCGCGAGGACGGGACCGGGCTGGCCGAGCTGCGCGCGGAGGTCACCGCCCTGGGCGGGACCCTCGACGCCGGTCCCCGCACCGGCTCCGGGTTCGCGGTGCGCGCCGAGGTCCCCGACGGCGGTCCCGGGGACGGGGAGCCCGCGCCCTCCCGCACCCGGCTGGCTCGTGAGGAGGCGCGCGCCGGGGCCCGCCGGAGCGTGTTCGCCGCGGTCGTGGTCCCGGTCGCCATCGCCCTGCCCGTCGTCGGCGCCGGGTTCGCCCTGCTGTGGTGGACCAGCAGCAACTCGGTGCTGCCGCCCGAGGACTACGAGCGGATCCGGGTGGGCGACACCCGGGCGCAGGTGGAGGCGCTGCTGCCCCTGTACGCCTATCCCGAGCGGTCCGTGGACGGCGCGCCCCCGGAGCCGCCCGGCGCCGACTGCCGCTACCAGCTGGTGCGGCACGAGAACGGACTGCCGCCGGTGTACCGGCTGTGCTTCGCCGACGGGGTCCTGGTGTCCAAGGAGGAGATCGACCGGGAGTCCGCGGCGGACGAGTAGGGTGTGCGGCGTGGAAACCGGGAACGGCTCCGGGACGCTGCGGGTCCTGCTGGCCGACGACGAGGCGATGATGCGCGCCGGGCTGCGAGCCATCCTGTCCTCCGTCCCCGGGTTCGAGGTGGTGGGCGAGGCCGCCGACGGCGCCGAGGCGGTGGCCCTGGCCGCCGAGCACCGGCCCGACCTCGTGCTCATGGACGTGCGCATGCCGCGGATGAACGGCCTGGAGGCGGCGGAGGCCATCGCGGCCGCCCGCCCGGAGACGTCGGTGGTCGTGCTGACCACGTTCGGCGAGGACGCCTACATCGAGCGGGCGCTGTCCTGCGGCGCCGACGGGTTCGTGCTCAAGACCGGCGACCCGCACCAGCTGGTGGCCGGGCTGCGGGCGGTGGCCGACGGCGGCGCCTACCTGTCCCCCGAGGTGGCCCGCCGGGTGGTCGACCTGCTCGACGACTCCTCGCCCCGCCGGACCCGCACCGCGCGGGCCCGGGAGCGGGTGGACCGGCTCACCGCCCGCGAACGCCAGGTGCTGGAGCTGGTCGGCCAGGGCTGCTCCAACGACGAGATCGCCCGCAGGCTCGGCATCGCGGCCGGGACCGTGAAGGTGCACGTGGGGTCGATCCTGACCCGGCTCGGCGTGGGCAACCGGGTGCGGGCCGCGATCCTGGCCTACGAGGCCGGGCTGCTCTGACCCCGGGGAACCCCCTACCCCTTTGTGCCTAGGCGGCCGCCGCCGTCCGGGCGATGCGGCCGGGGGCGGGCGCGGCGGAGCATGCGGACATGACACGTTCACCGACGCCCCGCGCCGTCCGGACCCGCGCCCTGCTGTGCGCCGCGCTGGTCCTGGCGGCCTCGCTGGCCGCCCCGACCGCGCTGTCCGCCCTCACCGGCCCCGACCCGGTCGCCCTCGCGCCACCGGCGCCCACCGGTCCGCACACCACCGGCCGCACCACCCTGCACCTGGTCGACCCCGGCCGCGGGCACCCCTGGGTCCCGGCCGCCGAGGACCGCGACGTCGTGGTCGACGTCTGGTATCCGGCCGAGGGCGGCGGGGAGCCCGCCCCGTACGTCCCGGCGTCCTTCGCGGAATCCATGAAGCGGGAGTTCGAGCAGTACGGGATCCCGCGCGACGCCGTCGACGCGGCCGGTGCGCGGACGGCCTCGCTGCTCGACGCCGACGCCGCGGACGCGCGCCTGCCGGTGCTGCTCCTGTCCCCGGGGCTGGGCATGTCGCGCTTCCAGTTCACCGCCCTGGCCGAGGACCTGGCCTCGCGGGGGTTCGCCACGGTGGTCATGGACCACCCCTACGAGGCGCTCGTCGTGGACCTGCCCGACGGCCGTGTCCTGCGCACCGCCCTTCCCGCCGACGACACGGAGAACCGGCGGCTGGCCGCGGGGGTGCGCCTGGCCGACGCCCGGTTCGTACTGGACCGGCTGGAGGGGTTCGCCGCCGGGGAGGACACCGCCGACGACTCCGGGCACCCCCTGCCCCGGGGCCTGGCCGCCGCCCTGGACATGGAGCGGGTGGGCATGTTCGGCCACTCCTTCGGCGGGGTGACGGCGGCGGAGACGATGCTCGTGGACGGGCGGGTCGACGCCGGGGTGAACATGGACGGCAGCATGGCCTACCACGTGGGCGACCGGGAGTGGTCCGACGCCACCCTGGCCGGGGCGTCCCGCCCGTTCGCCCTGATGGGGGCCGGGGTGAGCGGCGATGAGGGGCTGCCCCACCGCTCCGACCACTCCCCGGACTGGCGGATGTTCGTGGAGGCGTCGAGCGCGCCGGTCCTGGAGGTGTACATGCCCGACGGGGAGCACACGGCGTTCACCGATCTCCAGTGGATCGCCCCGCAGCTGGAGGACGCCCTGGCGCCGTCCTCGGCGGCCTGGCGGAACGCGGTGCGCGGCGGCCTGGGCACCGTGGACCCGGAGGCGTCGATCGCCGCCCAGCGCGCGCACCTGACGGCGTTCTTCGACCACCACCTCCGCGGCGGGGCGTCCCCGCTGCCCGACCCGGCGCCGGCGGTGACCGAGGCCGTGGAGCACTGACGGCGCTCGGCCCCCGCGCCCGTCGGCGCGGGGGCCCGCCCATCACACGTCGCGGATCCGGAACTCCGCGCGGGCGATGATCCAGGCGGCGGCCGCCCACCCCGCGACCACGACGATGTTCACCGGCCCGTCGTGGGGTGCGGTGTAGAACCCCACGTCGCCGCCCGCGTAGAACTCGATCCCGGCAGTGCCCGGGGCCAGCGCCGCCAGGTCGTCCAGCACCGGGTTCCCGGACAGCTGGAGCACCAGCGGCAGCCCCAGGAGCAGCAAGAACCCGATCACGAACGTGCCCGGGGCGCTGCGCAGCGCCGTTCCGACCCCGGTGAACAGGACGCCGAACAGCGCCATGCACAGCCCCGCGCCCAGCGCCGTCCCGGTGACGGTGAGCGGGTCCGGGGCCGCGTACCGGCCGACGAACCCGGCCAGGACCGCCGTGCCCGCCGCGGTGGCCAGGACGCCGACCGCCCCGGCCAGCGCCGCCACCACCAGGGTGCGCGCGGTCAGCACCAGGGAGCGGTCCGGCCGGGCCAGCAGGGTCCCGGTGACGCCCCGGTCCCCGAACTCGCCGGTGGCGGCCAGCGCGGCCAGGGTCAGCACCGTGAACTGCACCAGGTAGAAGTGCCCCTGCGAGAGCAGCCGGGCGTAGGCCAGGGAGTCGGCCTCGTCGGGGTTCTCGGCGATCCGCGACAGCTCGGTGATCCCCATCAGCGCGGCGAACACGGCCATGCCGAGCAGGGCCGCCGCCACCGTCCACCACGTGGAGCGCAGCGAGGCCAGGCGGATCCATTCCGCGGCGGTCTCCCGGCCCAGCTCGACCGGGTACCGGATCCGGGTGCCGCTCATCGGGCGCTCCCCTCGGACGCGTACTCCACGGCCTCGCCGGTGAGTTCCAGGTAGGCCTGTTCCAGGGACGCCTCCCTGGTCAGCAGGGCGTGGACGCGGACCCCGGCGGCGTGCGCCAGGTCCCCGACCTGGGCGGCGGACGCGCCGAACACCCGCAGCAGGCCGGGGCCGGGCTCCACCCGCACCGCGGGGCCGCTGCGCTCCAGGTGCTCCCGCAGGGGTGCGGGGTCGGGGGTGCGCACCTCCACGTGGGTGCGCGACCAGGCGCCGATGACCTCGGCCAGCGGGGCGTCGGCGATCAGCCGTCCCCGCCCGATCACCACCAGGTGGTCGGCGACCGCCTCCATCTCGCTCATCAGGTGGCTGGACACGAACACGGTGCGCCCCTCGTCGGCCATCCGCCGCACGAGCGAGCGCATCCACCGCACCCCGTCCAGGTCCAGGCCGTTGACGGGTTCGTCGAACAGCAGCACCCCGGGGTCGCCCAGCAGCGCGTCGGCCACGCCCAGCCGCTGCCGCATGCCCAGCGAGTACCCGCCCACCCGGCGTCCGGCCGCCTCGGCCAGCCCGGCCTGTTCCAGCACCTCCTCCACGCGGTTCCGCGGGACGCCGGTGCCGACCGCCTTGGCCCGCAGGTGGGCCCGGGCCGAGCGCCCGGGGTGGGCCGGTCCCGCGGGCAGCACCGCGCCCACCCGCAGCGCGGGCCGGGGCAGGTCCCGGTAGGGGCGGCCGTCCACCAGCGTCTCCCCGGAGGTGGGCGCGGCCAGTCCCAGCAGCACCCGCATCGTCGTGGTCTTGCCCGCCCCGTTGGGCCCCAGGAATCCGGTGACGCGGCCGGGCTCCACCGTGAAGGTGAGCCCGTCCACCACCGTTCGATCCCCGTAGCGCTTGGTCAGATCCCGGACCGTCAGCATGCGCGTCCTCCTCGTCTCGTCCGTCCGGGCCAGCGTGCTGCCCGGCGGCCGTTCCGCGCATCGGAGGTTCGTCGGGACCCGGCTACCCCTTTGTGCGTAGGGGTCGCCCCGGGGCCCGGTTCGGGGCGGCGCGGGGCCGGGTAGACCCCGGGTACGGGCCGGGCGGGGGACCGGCCGGAACGGGGGGATCATGCGCGCGAGCGTCGGCGACCGCATCCACACGCACGGGGTCACCAGCAGCGACGGGCAGCACACCGGCGAGATCGTCGAGGTGCGCGGGGCCGAGGACGGCCCGCCCTTCCTGGTGCGCTTCCCCGACGGCCAGGAGCGGCTCGTCTACCCGGGGCCGAACACGGTGGTGGAACCCCGGCGCCCGGTCGACTGACACGGCACCGGGACCGGCACGGTACCGGGAAAGGGCGGTGGGCCCGCGCGGGCCCGCCGCCCTTTCCGGTACCCGGAACCGATCGGCACAGCACGCCATTCGGACATTCGAGGAAACCACCAGAACAGCCACCGTGTGACATAGTTCACTATCCGGTAATTCGGAATAAAACAATCTCCACCTGCGAATACTCACACTCCGGAATTGACCGGAAGCGGACGCCGGGAACCTTTCCATCACACGACGCATCACATACGCTACAAAACATTAACGGTGGGTCGAGTGGACTACGGCGCAGCTCCCTCTCGGCAGCACGCGGGCGAACGCGAAACGCCCTCGGCCCCCGGCGTCCGCACGGAGACCAGCGCTTGGGGAAGCGCCCCGGACTCGGGCGCGGACAACGATGATCGCCGATCGGGGGTGGCGCGAACGTTCACCGGCATGGGCAGCTCCGCCGACCGACGAGCCCCTATTCGGTTCCCGAGAGTGATCACTCGAACACAAATCGATGCCCACGATGATCCTGTCACGGAAATTCATCGCATGAACGAACGCGATCGATCCATGCATGTCAAGGATTCCCTCACAGAAGGCGGGGGATACGACGTCACCCCCTCGTTCCCGAAAGGCTCTCCGGCCGACTCCCTTCTCCGCGCGGCACCCGCGCTGCTGGACCTGCTGGCCACCCGTCTGGACCGCGAGAACAACCCGCTGCGCACCGATCCCGACGTCTGGCCCCACTTCACCGCCTGGGCCCTCTCCGTCATCGGCGACTGCGCCTGGAGCCTGCACCACGCCGAGCCGTGCCCCCGCGTCGGCCTCATGTCCGAGACCTACTGGGCCGAACTGGAGGAGACCGCCTGGGCCGACCACGCCCGGCACACCGGGCAGGCCGCACGCCTGCTCTTCGAGCTCATCTCCGACGCGCTGCCCGACGGGCTGCCCCTCCCGCTCGCCAAGGCCGCGCTCACCACCGCGCAGCACGAGACCACCCTGCGCATGGAGGCCGCCCTGATCCGCGAGCGGGCGCGCTTCCTGGCCCAGGAGCAGAACGCCAACCAGGAGTTCCGCCGTTTCCTCGCCCGCGAGCTGCACGACCGCATCGGAGGTTCCGTCAGCCTCGCCAACCGCCAGCTGGAGCTGTACGAACTGCTCTCCGTCCGTGCCCCCGACGTGCACGCCGACGGCCGGCTGCGCGCTCTCAAGACCGCCCTGTACGAGCTCAACCGCCAGCTCCGCGACCTCATCTCCGACCAGCGCCGCAGCGAGCGGGCCGGGTCCCTGGAGATCGCCCTGGGCTCCTACGTCGAATCGCTGGACCTGACCGGGATCGACGCCCAGGTCGACATCTCGGGCGAGGAGTCGTGGGTCCCCCCGCACTTCCTCGACGAGCTCTTCCTGGTCCTGCGCGAGTGCCTGCGCAACTCCGTCCGGCACTCGGGGGCCGACCGGGTCCACGTCGCCGTGCGGTTCGAGCGCACGGAGATCCGCGCCATCGCCTCCGACAACGGGGCCGGGTTCGACGTCGACGACCGGCTGGAGCGGGCGGCCCGGGGAGAGGGCGGCTCCGGGCTGTTGTCGCTGACCGAGCGGATCACGGCGCTGGGCGGACGCGTGCGCTTACTCAGCTCCCCGGAGAACGGCACCCGCACGATGATCCTCGTGCCCATCGACACCCCTTCCATCAGAGCGGAGACCACCCGATGACACGGGTCGCCGTCGTCGACGACCACCACCTCCTGCGGGAGGCCCTGTGCGACCTCCTGCGCACGCAGCCGGGACTGGAGGTGGTGGCCAGCATCGGCTCCGTCCGCGCCCTGGTCCCGGATCTGCTCGCGGCCGCACCCGACGTGGTCCTGCTCGACCTGGAGATGCCCGGGCACGACCCCCGGCGCACCGTGCGGGAGCTGTTGGCGCGGGCGCCCCGGGTCAACGTGATGATCCTGAGCATGCACGACGACGGCACCCTCGTGAACGACCTGCTCTCGCTCGGGGTCCGCGGCTACCTGCACAAGACCGTCGACCTGGTGACCCTGGTGGCGGCGATCCGCGGGCTGAGCGACCCCGACCGCACCACCGTCGTGGTCTCCTCGCCGCACTGGCAGCGCCCGGAGCCGGCCACCGCGCTCACCCGGCGCGAGGAGGAGGTGCTGCGCAAGGTGTCCGAGGCGATGAGCAACCGCGAGATCGCCCGCTCGCTGGACATCACCGAGGGGACGGTCAAACGGCACCTGCGCAACGTCTTCGAGAAGCTCGGGGCGGTCTCGCGGATCGACGCCGTCAACAAGGCCGTCGAGTCGGGGGTGCTCTCGCCGCACCGGGGCAAGGGCGAGGCCCAGCTCTGAGCGCGGGCGCGGCCCCCGGTACCTCTTTGGAGGCAGAAGGGGTCACCCCTAGAGCACAATCCGCTTGTCGGTGCTCACACACCGTCCTAGTTTCGAAGTGCGACCCGGTGGCCGACCCCGGCCCTGCACACCAGCGAGGAGACAGGCAGATGCCCCGTTTCGAGATCCTCGGTCCGCTCCTGCTGAAGGCCGACGGCGGAACGGGGCTGCGCCGCGGCCCCAAGGTCGACAGGCTGCTCTCCCTGCTCCTGGTCCGAGCCGGCCAGACGGTGGGCGTGGACACCATCATCGAGGAGCTCTGGGACGGGGAGCCGCCCGCCACGGCGCTCCAGACCGTGCGCACGCACGTGTACCACCTGCGCGGCGCCCTGGAGCGCGCCTGCGGCCCGGAGGCCGCCCGGCGCGTCCTGCGCACCCACGGGTCGGGCTACCGGATGGAGCTGTCCCCCGCGGAGCTGGACCTGTCGGCCTTCCACCAGCTCGTCTCACAGGCCACCGTCCTGGCCGCGGAGGGGCGCCACGCCGAGGTCGTCGACCGCGCGGAGCAGGCCCTGGCGCTGTGCCGGGGCCCGGTCCTGGCGGACGTGCGGCCGGGGCGGGTCCTGGCCGGCCACGTGGCCCGCATCTCCGAGGTCTGCACCCGCCTGCGGGAGATGCACGTGGACGCGTCCCTGCGGCTGGGGCGCCACCGGGAGGTGCTACCCGAGCTGCGCGGCCTGGTCAGCGTCTACCCGCTGCACGAGGGGTTCCACGCCCGGCTCATCGACGCCCTGCACCGGTCCGGCCGCCGCGGCGACGCGCTGAACGCCTTCCGGGACGCCCGGGACGCCCTGCACGAACACCTGGGGCTGGAGCCCTCCGAGGAACTGCGCCGCCTCCAGCGCACCATCCTCGGCGGCGCGTAGGAACGGGCCCGGACCCGCCCACCGAACACCACCGCCCGAGGGGAAGGCCGAGCGCGTGCACATCGTGGAACTGAGCGAACGGGCGTCGGTGCCCGTGGGGACCGTCGAGTACTACCAGCGCGAAGGGCTGATCGAGCCCCCCGGCGACGAGGACGGTTACGGGCCCCGGGAACTGCGGCGGCTGCGCCTGGTCCGGGTGCTGGTCGAGGTGGGCGGGCTGGGCCCGGGCGAGGTCCGCGGACTCCTGGACCGCATGACGGCCGACGGCCACACGCCCCATGCGATGTTCGGCCTGGTCCTGAACGCCCTGGAGGGCCCGTCCCGGCGGGACGACGTGTCCCTGAACCCCGGTGAGGACCCGGCGCGGTCCCTGGCCGAGCGGCTCTCCGACCGCCACGGCTGGGACGTCGACCCGGACACGGCCGACTGGTCCGAGCTGCTCAAACTGCTGCGGGCCGTGCTGTGGCTGGACGAGACCGACGCCGAGACCATGGTCGAGGCCTACGCGACGGCGGCGGACCGCATGACGCGGGCGGAGATCGACGTGATGGGGCTGTACGGGGACGTGGACGCCCTCATCGAGCGCCTGGTGCTGTGGACCGTGTTCGGGGACCCGCTGCTGGCGGCGCTGCGCCGGATCGCGCGCAAGGAGGTCTCCCGGCGCAGGTTCGACCGGGAGTTCTCCCCCGCCGACCGCGGCGCCCTGCTGTGACCGCCCGCCGGCCGGGCACGCCCGGCCGGCGCGGCACGCCCCGGTACGGCGGCACGGCCTAGTACAGGAGCACGCACGACGGGCTGGCCACCGGTACCGGGGCGCCGATCGGGGCGAGCCGCCCCTCCCCGGTGACCCGGTGGGCGGTGACGGACTGGCCCGCCTGGTTGGCGGCGTACAGGTGGCGCCCGTCGGAGTCCAGGGCGATCGCCCGGGGCCAGCGGGTCCCGGGGGCCTTGGTGGTCACGGCCTCCGACTCCACCAGGGACAGCCCGGCCCCGCCCTCCTCCACCCGGTAGGAGACGACGGTGTCCAGGCCCCGGTCGGCGGTGTGGACGAACCGGCCCTCGGCGTCGACCACCACGCCGGAGGGGGCGTTGCGGGGGTCGGCGCCGGGCGAGGCCACGGACACCGACCCCGCCACGGCCAGGGTCCGGGCCCGGGGGTCGTAGGAGCAGACGGTGAGCGTCGAGCCGAGTTCGTTGGACACGTACAGGTGGCGCCCGGAGGGGTGCAGGGCGGCGTGCCGGGGTCCGGCCCCCTCCCCGACGAGGACGCGGTGGCGTTCGGTGAGCCGTCCGGTGTCGGGGTCCAGGGAGTAGACGTACACGTGGTCGTTGCCCTTGTCGGGGACGATCACCTCGTCGGTCCCGGGCACGGGCAGGCACATGTGCGGGTGCGGCGCGGCCTGTTCCGCGGGGTCGGGGCCGCCGCCGTCGTGCTCGACCAGGTCGGTGAGAGGGCCCGGGGACCCGTCGTCGAGGAGCCGGTGGACGGCGACGCTCGCCGAGTCGTAGTTGGCGGTCATGAGGAACCGCCCGCCCGGGTCGGTGGACAGGTGGACGGGGGTGGCGCCCTCCGTGGCCGCGGCCCCCAGGGGTTCGAGCCCGCCGTCCGGCAGGATCCGGAGGGCGTGGACGTGTCCGTCGCCGGTCTGGGACACCGCGTACAGGACGTCCCGGCCGGGGCCCAGGACGAGGTAGGAGGGGTTGTCGATGCCCTCGTGGTAGCCGCGGACGGTCAGCGCGCCGTTCCCGGCGATGTCGGCCAGCCCGATCCCCGGCAGCCCGGGGAGTCCGTACTCGCCGACGGTGAAGCCCCCGATGTAGGCCCGGCGCGCGGCCGGCCGGGGCGGGGCGGCCGCGGCGGGCCGGACGGCGGCCCAGGCCAGCGCGCCCGCCCCGGCCGCGATCGCGGCGGACAGGAGCGTCCGCCGGTCGATCCCGGCGGGGCGCGGCCCGCCGGGGGCCGCCGTGTCGTCGATGGTCATGGTCCGTCCTCGGGTCGTGGGGTCACACGGAGGAGCCGACGATCAGCCCGGAGAGGAGGACCACGGCGGCGCCGGTGGCGGCGGTCCCCAGAATCAGGTGGGCCCACCCGGGCCACCGGCGTGTCAGGGGCACCGTCCTGAGCAGGGCGATCGTGAGCACGGCCGCCGCCCATCCGGGCAGCAGGAGCCGCAGGCCGACCTCGCCGTTGAGCAGCAGTTCGTCCCGCGGCGAGGCGCAGGCCAGGGGTGAGCAGTCCGCCGGGGGCGCGGCGTCGAGCAGGTGGACGCCCGCCGCGGCGGCCGCGGCGGGCAGCAGGAGCAGTGCGGCCGTGAGCGGGGCGTAGGGCGCGCGGGGGCCGTCCGGGCGGGCGCGCTCGCCGGTGCGCAGCGCGACGGCCGCGACCGCGATCGCCGCGGGTCCGCCGAACAGCAGGCCGAACAGGGCGCCGTGCCCGGTCTGGGCGAGCAGGTGCCACACGGTCTGGGCGGCTCCCCCGGCCGAGCCCCCGGCCAGCAGGCCGAGCAGGGCCCCGACCGCGCCGGCGGCGGCGAACGCGGTCACCGGCACCGACCAGGCGCCCGCCAGCACGCCCAGCGGTCCGCGCCCGCGCGGCGGCGGGTGGACCGCGGCCACGGCGATCGCGACCAGCGCCACCGCGTCCGGCCAGGGTGCGGTGACCCGGCCGGGCCAGGGCATGCCCCACCCGGCGAACGCACCGGACAGCGGACCTGTCAGGGTGTCCCAGTCCGCGAACAGGCCGGCCGTGAGGGCGACGGCCACGGCCGCCGCGATCGCCCGCACGCGGCCCGGCCCCCGGGGCCCGGGCCGCGCCGGTCCGGGCGTGTCCCGGACCGGCCCTCCCGTCACCGTCGCGCCCGTCATCCGACCGCCTCTCTCTGCGGGACCGGCTCCGGCGCCTCGTCCTCCCGGAACCCGTAGCGGTTCCACCAGCGCGCCAGCGGGGCGGGCGACCACCACGCGCGGGCGCCCAGGATCCGCATCGTCGCGGGCACCAGCAGGCCGCGCACCAGGGTGGCGTCGACGGCGATCGCGATGACGAGGCCCACCCCGATCATCTGCATGAAGACGATCGAGGAGGTGATGAAGCCCGAGACCACGATGATCATCAGGAGGGCGACCCCGGTGATGATGCCGCCGGTGCGCTGGAGCCCGACCGCGATGGACTCCTCCACCCCGGCGCCCCGCTCCCACTGCTCCCGGATGCGGGACAGCAGGAACACCTCGTAGTCCATGGCCAGGCCGAACGCGATGGCCACGATCAGCACCGGGAAGTTGGCGTCGACCACCCCCACCGCGTCGAAGCCCAGCAGGCCGGACAGGAAGCCGTACTGGAAGATCAGGGTGATCGCGCCGAACGCCGCGGACAGCGAGAGCAGGTTCATGACGATCGACTTCAGCGGCAGCAGCACCGACCCGAACGCCATGAACAGCACGGCGTACGACACGACGGCGACGAACAGCAGCATCCAGGGGGCGCGCTCGCCGATCATGTCGACGATGTCCACCCGGGAGGCGGGCATACCGGTGACCAGCGCCTCCGCGTCCCGCGGGGCGGCCTGCGCGCGCAGGTCCTCCACCATCGTGCGGGCCTCGGGGGACATGGGCTCCACGGTGTAGGTCAGGGTGATCCGGGCCTCGTTCCCGGCGGTGCCGGTGACCTCGGCCGTGTCGATCCCCTCCACCCCGCCCAGGCGGTCGGCGTAGGCGTCCAGTTCGGACCGCCGGTCCGCCGCCGGGCCGGGCAGGACGACGACGGCCGTCATCAGCCGGTCGGGGTCGTCGGGGAACCGCTCGGAGAGGGCGGCGTCGACCACGCGTGCGTCGGAGTCGGCGGGCAGGACCCAGTCGCCGGGGCGCGCCCAGTTCGCGGTGAGGAAGGGGGCGCCCAGGCCCAGCAGCAGGCCCACCACCAGGAGGGTGACCGCGACGGGCCGCCGCATGACGGCGTGCGCGATCCGGTACCAGCGGCCGCGGTCGCCCGCGGGCCGGGTGCGGGGCCACGGGATGCGCCACCGGTCGACGTTGCGGCCGACCAGGAACAGCAGCGCGGGCAGCAGGGTGATGGAGCTCAGCACGGCGAAGGCGACCACCGCCACGCCCGCGTAGCCCATGGAGCTGAGGAACCGGGCCGGGAAGAGGATGAGCCCGACGAAGCAGATGGCCAGCGCCAGCCCGGAGAAGGCGACGGTGCGCCCGGCGGTCGCGGTGGTGCGCCGCACGGCCTCCTCGACGTCGAGCCCGGCCGCCAGCTCCTCCCGGAACCGGCTGACCATGAACAGGGCGTAGTCGATGGCCAGCCCCAGGCCCAGGATGGTGATGACGTTGATGACGGATCCGGCGATGTCCACCGAGTAGGTGAGCACGCGCAGCACGACGAACGAGCCGAGCGCGGTGACGGCGCCGACCGCCAGGGGCAGGGAGGCCGCGACGGGGCTGCGGAAGATGAGCACCATGACGATCACCAGGACCGGCAGGGACAGCATCTCCGCACGGGCGATGTCCGACCCCGTCAGCGCGTTGACCTGCTGGGTCATCGCGGTGACCCCGCCGAAGCGCACGTCGAGCCCGGCCACCTCGAAGTCGTCGGCCAGGGAGTCGAGCAGGGCGACGCGCTCCTGGTCGTCGGAGGTGTCGAACTGGACGGCGGCGTAGGTGGCGTGCCGGTCCTGCGAGACGTAGTCCTCCGAGCCGGTGGAGGCGTAGGAGTCAAAGCTCTCGATCCCCTCCCGGGGCACCGCCTCCAGGGTCCGCGCCACGGCGTCCCCGAACCCGGGGTCGTCCACCGTCAGGTCGTCGCTCTCGTAGAGGACGACCACGTCGACCGCGTTGCGGCCCAGTTCCCCGGCGAGGATCCGGTCGGCGCGCACCGACTCGCTGGCCGGGTCGTCGAAGCCCGCCCCGCCGGTGAGGGCGCTCAGCGCGCCGGTCCCCCAGACGCCGCCGAACACCGCGACGGCGATCGCGGCGGTGACGACCCACCACCGGTGGCGGACCGCGAGCCCGCCGATGCTTGTGAACACTCGTACTCCTTCGTGCTGCCGGGCGGCGGGGTCACCCGTCCCGGCGGGATGGTCAGGCCCTTCCGGGGGAGACGGGGACGGGGGCGCCGTCCTCGCGCAGGACACCGGTCCGCTCGGCCAGGGCGGTGATGTCGTCGGGGGTGCCCACGCTCACCCGTCCGGCGGCGGGGGCGATGCGGCGGGTGAACCCGGACAGGACGCGCCCGGGTCCCGGTTCGACCAGCAGGTCCGCGCCGAGGGCCCCGGTGAGGGTCCGCACCGTGTCGAGCCAGCGGACGGGGGCGGTGAGCTGTTCGCGCAGCAGCGCGGGCCAGGGGGCCGCGTCGGTGTGCGGGGCGGCGTCCACGTTGGCCACCACGGGGACGGCCGCGGGGCGGGGGACGACCAGGTCCAGGGCCAGGCCCAGGCGTTCGCGGGCGGGCGCCATGAGGGGGGTGTGGAAGGCGCCGCCGACGGGGATGCCCACGACCCGCGAGGCACCGCGTTCGAGGACGGCGTCGGAGGCGCGGGCGACCCCCTCGACCGTGCCCGACAGGACGGTCTGGAGGGGGGAGTTGATGTTGGCGACCCACACCCGGGCCCCGTCGCGGCGCACGTCCTCGACGGTGCGCGCGACGGTGCCGGTGTCCAGCCCCAGGACGGCGCCCATGGTGCCGGGCACCGTGGCGCAGGCGTCGCGCATGGCGCGGCCCCGCTCGGCGACCAGCCGCACCCCGTCCTCGAAATCGAGGACCCCCGCGGCCACCAGGGCGGTGTACTCGCCGAGGCTGTGCCCGGCCACGGCCGCCGGCGCGGCGCCGGGCAGCGCCTCGCGGATCTCCGCGTGGGCGACGCACGCCAGCACGAACGTGGCGAGCTGGGCGTTGTCGGTGCGGCGCAGGGTGTCGGCGTCGGTGTCCAGGAGGAGCCCGGCGACGTCCCGGCCGCTCGCCTCCGACGCCCGGGCGACCAGGCGCCACGAGGGGGTGCGCGTCCACGGGGCGCCCATGCCCGGCTGCTGGGAGCCCTGGCCGGGGAAGACGTAGGCGATCCTGGTCACGGTGGGTCCTCCTTCAAGGACGGGGGCGGGGCGGGAACGGGAAGGGGCCCGGGGTCGGCCCGGGCCCCTTGTGGGTCACGGGAGGGCGGGGGTCACGGGGAGACGGTCTCCCCGGCGGACTCCTCCTCCGGGCTGAAGGGGCGCAGGTCGAGCTGGATCGCGCCGATCTGGAGCATGAGGAAGAGGTCCTGGCGGCAGCCCCAGTGCTCGACGACCTTGCCGTCCTGGACGCGGTAGATGTGCATGTGCTCCAGGGCGACGTCGGCGCCGGTGGCCTTGATGCCGAGGAAGTCGCGGACGTGGCGACCGGTGAAGCGCAGGTGGATGACGGCCTTGTCGCCGTCGGCGAAGCTGTCGATGCGCTCCCACTTGGCGTCCGCGAAGATGCTGTTCATCCACTTGGCGGTGCCCAGGTACCCGTCGGGGCCGCCGGGGGTGCCGGGAGGGGCCTCGTAGTCGACGAAGTCGGCGGCCACGTACCTGTGCGCGACCTCGGCGTCGAGGTCGTTGAAGATGTCGCCCATCTTGTGGGCGATGTCGAGGGTGGTCTCGGCCTGGGTCATGCGTACTCCTTCGGTGTGCGTGTGCGCGTTTCGGATCAGGTGGCGGGGAGTCCGGCGGGGACGCCGGTGAGTCCGGCCGTCTCGGCGACGGCCGCCGCGGTGTCGCGGAAGTGCACGGCGTGCCAGCCGGCGGCGCGGGCGCCCTCGCAGTTGCGCTCGTTGTCGTCGACGAGCAGGCACCGCTCGGCGGGGACCCCGGCGCGGCGGGCGGCCAGCTCGAAGACGTCGGCCCGGGGCTTGCGGGTGCCGACCTCGAAGGACAGCACCACGTCGTCGAAGAGCGCGGCGGGGTCCACCATGCGCCGCCAGTGGGCGTCCCAGGTGGGGACCATGTTGGAGAGCATCCCGACGAACACGCCCCGTGCCCGCAGCTCCTCCAGGTAGTCCGCCCAGACGCGGTTCGTCTCGCGGTCCTTGAACCAGTCGTCGGCGAGGGTGGTGAGGCGGCGGTCGATCCCGTGGCGCTCGCGCAGCAGGACGCCGATGCGGTCGAGCCACTCGGCCTCGGTGACGATCGGGGTGTCGATGGGCTCCATGTAGTCGTCGGTGCCGAAGGACTCGGTGACCTCGCCGATGACGGTGAGCAGCGCGTGGGCGTCGATGTCCAGGCGGGCGCAGAAGTTCTGCATCGTCTCGGCGATGGGCGGGGTGAGGACCCCGCCGAAGTCGGTCCACACCGCGGTGACGCGGGGCTCGGTCATGGGCGCTTCTCCTGGGTGGTGGGAACGTGCGCGACGGTCAGGGTGAGCTCGGCGATCACCGCTCCGCCCTGGTCGAAGCGGACCCGCCGCTCCCCCGTGGCGGTGGTGATGACGGGCGTGGTGGCGGTCACCGGCGAGGTGAGTTCGGCGAAACCGGTGAAGGCGGCGTCCACGCCGGTGACACGGAGCCGGTCGGGGCGCCCGGCGACCGGTGCGGCCAGGACGAGCTGCCGGGCCGCCTCGGTGAGGACCGCGGCCGGCAGGTGGTCGTAGGAGTGGTCGAACAGGGACGGGTTGTCCCACGGCGGACGGACCGTCGCCGTGAACTCCCCGCCGGAGGTCGCCGGACCGGACAGCACCACGTTGAGCGGGTGGGTCCGGCCCACGTCGGCGGGCACGACGTCGGTGGGCTCGGTCGCCCGGCCCGCGGTGTCGGGGACGGTCCCGTCGAGCTGGGCCCGCCGGACCGCCTCGTACTCGCCCGGGGTCAGGAACAGGACGTCCATGGTGTGGCTCCCCGCCCGGGCCCCGTCGCGGTAGAAGACCTGGTCCACACGTCCGGCCCGCACCCGGTCGCGCTTGCGGCGCACGATGGTGAAGCGGTTGTCGATGACCAGTTCCCCGGGGCGGTCGCCGCAGCGCAGGGCCTCCGGGTCGGTCTCGATGGAGAACCGGTCCACGATCATCTGGGTGCCCGGACGCGCGCCCAGGTGGGCGTGGGTCCCGGCGATGGCGGCCTGCCGGCCGGCCTCCAGGACCAGGAGGGTGTCGAAGACCGGTGGGTGCACCGTGTGGTCGCTGAAGTAGCCGTGGTTCAGGGGAAGCTGGGCGGCGGCCGTCACGTCGGTCTCCGACCGCGGCCGCAGGTCGGTGACGAAGACCTCCGAGACCGCCCTGCGGTGGACGAGTGTCCGGTCGAGCGTCGTCTCGAAGCCCAGGTCCGCCGGGGGACCCCCTGTTTCCATAACGGAAGTCATCGCGCCTCCTCTCGCTCGCTCATTTCTTTCCGGCTCCAGCCTTGCGCGGTCGGCTAAAAAGGCGATCAATCCTCGATAAAACGAGGGCGCATACCACTTTGGTAGAAGACGGGGAGCACAAAGAGGCAATTTCGTTGCTTTCCTCTTCCTGCCCGCCCAAGGTGGATCCTGAACGACCCGAACGATGGGACCGCCGGACCGAAAGGGGCCACTGGCATGGCCGAGAGGACCACCGTCGCAGATATCGATATCGACAAACTCGAAGAGATCGTCTCCCAGGAACTGGAGCTGGAGGAGGGGGAGCTCACCCCGACCGGGCACTTCATCGAGGAATACGAGGGGGATTCACTTTCCCTGATCACCGTGGTGGCGCGGATCGAGAAGGAAATGGGCGTGGTCATCCCCAAGTCCGAGCTGCACGACCTGCTCGACTTCGAGCGCCTGGCCGCCGCCGTGCGCGAATACGGCGAGGTGGACGGTGCCTGAGCCCCGCAGAGTGGTGATCACCGGCCTGGGGGCGGTGAGCAGCGTCGGCATCGGCGCCGGCGCCTTCGCGTCGGCGATCCGCGAGGGGAGCCTCGGCACCTCCGAGATCACCTCGTTCGACGCCTCCCGGTTCCCCTTCCGGACGGCCGGCGAGGTCCGGGACTTCTCCCCCCGCGACATCCTGCGCCGGGCCGACCCCGACCACTGGGGGCGCAGCGGCCAGCTGGCCGCCTCCGCCTCGCGGCTGGCCCTGGAGGACGCCGGACTCGACCCGGAGCTGGTCTCCCGGCTGCGCTCGGGCGCGGTCATGGGCACCACCAGCGGTGAGGCCACCGTGTCCTCGGTGCTCGGCGAGCAGTGGGTGTCGGGGCGGATGAAGGAGTTCTCCCCGCGCCTGGTCGCCCAGGCCCCGGCCAGCCAGATCGCGGCCGCGGTCGGCGTCGAACTGGAGCTGAGCGGGGACGTCCAGACCATCCCGACCGCCTGCTCGGCCAGCAACTACGCGCTGGGGCACGCCTTCGACCTGGTGCGCACCGGCGAGGCCGACCTGATGTTCGCGGGCGGCGCCGACGCCGTCAACCGGTTCACGCACGCGGGCTTCCACGCGCTGGGGGCGCTCGCCCCGGACGTGTGCCGCCCCTTCGACAAGGACCGCGCGGGCATCCTCACCGGCGAGGGGGGCGTGTCCCTGCTGCTGGAGCCGCTGGAGTCGGCGGTGGCGCGCGGTGCCCGGATCTACGCCGAGGTGCTGGGCTACGGCGTCAACTGCGACGCCCGGCACATGGTGCACCCGGACCCGGAGACCATCGCCGCCTGCATCCGCGACGCCCACGCCTCCGCGGGGATCACCCCCGACCAGGTCGACTACATCTGCGCCCACGGCACCGGGACGCCGACCAACGACGCCACCGAGGTCCAGGCCGTGCGCGAGGTCTTCGGCGACGACCTCCCGCCGATCAGCTCCATCAAATCGATGATCGGCCACACCATGGGCGCGGCCAGCGGGTTCGGCGCGGTCATGTGCTGCAAGGCCCTGCACGAGGGCTTCCTGCCGCCCACCGCCAACGTCTCCGAGGTCGACCCGCTGCTGGGCCCGGGCCTGGACGTCGTCCCGGGCCGCGGCCGCGACGCGAGCCCGCGGATCGTGCAGAACCACGGCTTCGCCTTCGGCGGCAACAACGTCATCACCATCTTCGGGAGGCCGGAATGACCGCCCTGACCACGGAGCCGGGACCGGCGCGCGCGTCCGTCCGCCCGGCGCAGCCCCTGGCCATCACGTCCGTGGGCGTCGTCTCCGCCGCCGGGCAGGGACTGGACGCCCTGGGCGGGCTGCTCTCGTCCGGCGGCGCCGGGCACGCGGCCCCGCAGGGGGACGACGCCGACCGGTACCCGCCCATCGCGGTCCGGTCCGTGGCGGACTTCCGGCTGCGCGACCACGTGGGCCGCAAGGGCACCCGCAACCTGGACCGGCTGACCGGGTTCGGGCTGGTGGCCGCCAAGGCCGCCCTGGCGGAGGCCGTCGAGGAGACCGACCCCGACCGCACCGGGGTGGTGATGACCACCAGCACCGGCAGCACGCAGAGCCTGGTGGACCTGGCGGGCGACACCCTGCTCCAGGACCGCCCCTACCTCGTCAACCCGTCGCGGTTCCCCAACACGGTGCTGAACTGCTGTGCCGGGCAGATCGCCATCTGGAACGGGCTGCGCGGCCCCAACATCACCCTGGCCGCGGGCCAGGTCTCGGGGCTGAACGCCTTCCGGCACGCCCGGCTGCCGCTGTCCCTGGGCCGCGCCGACCGGCTGGTGGTCGGCGGCGTGGAGGAGCTGAGCGCCGCGCTCGCCTGGGGCTGGCACGCCGCCGGCGCCCTGGCCGGGGGCACCGCGGTCGGTGAGGGCGGCGTCGCCTTCACCGTCATGACCACCGAGGCCGCGGTCGCCGCCGGGGCCCGGGTCCACGCCGAGGTGGCGTCCGTGGAGACGGGCCTGCACCCGGCCGCGCGCGGTGACCGGGCCGGCGCCCTGGCCGGGTACGCGGCGCGCGCCCTGGAGGCCGCCGGGCTCTCGCCCGACGACGTCACCGAGGTGTCGTACGGCTCCACCGGCCTGGTGGGCCTGGAGCGGGCCGAGCGCCGCGGCGTCGCCGCCGCCCTGGGGCGGGTCCCCGCCGCGCACGAGGTGTCGGGCGCGGTGGGCCAGTGCTACAGCGCGGCGGGCGCCATGCAGGTCGCCGGGACGCTGGCGCGGTGGCGCCGGGAACCCGCCGACCGCCCCCGGACCGCCCTGGTCACCGCGCTGGGCCACGACGGCGGCCTCGGCGCGCTGGTGCTGCGCGAGGGCGGTGGCCGCTAGTGCCCGCCGAAGCGACCGGGATGCCGGGGAGGTGCGGGGGATGGCTCTGAACGACGCCCTGGTCGGCCGGGTGTACCGGGGCGCGGACACCTACGAGGTGGGCCGCGAGAAGGTGCGCGAGTTCCGCGCCGCCGTGGCCGCCCCCGACGGCGACCAGGCCCCGCCCACCTTCCCCATCGTGCTCGCGATGAGCGCGCAGGAGGCGGCGGTGCTCGACCCGGAGCTGGGCTTCGACTTCTCCCGGGTGATCCACCGGGACCAGTCCTTCCGCAGCGTCCGACCCCTGCGACCGGGCGACGTGCTCACCACCGAGGTCGTCATCACCCGGATCGAGACCCTCGGCGGCAACGACCTGGTGGCCCTGCGCAGCGACCTGCGCGCGGCCGACGGAGAGGTCGTGTGCGTCGCCACCACCACCCTCATCACCTGGGCGGAATCCCCATGACCCTCACCCATGACCCGGCCCCCGCGCCGGTGGCCGTGCCCGGAGCGGGCCCGGTCGGCCTGGAGCTGCCCGAGCGGCGGTTCCCGCTGACCCGGACCGCCCTGGTCCGGTACGCCGGGGCCTCGGGCGACCTCAACCCCATCCACTACGACGAGCACACCGCCCTGCGGATCGGGCTGCCCGGCGTCATCGCCCACGGCATGCTCACCATGGGGCTGGCGGCGACGGCGCTCACCGACTGGTTCGGCCCCGCCGCGCACGTCGCCGAGTACGAGACCCGGTTCTCCCGCCCCGTGGTCGTCCCGCCCGGGGAGGGTGTGGAACTGGTCGTCTCCGGACGCGTGGACGCGGTCCCGGACGGGGACCGCAGCCGGGTCGTGCTCACCGCCGTGTGCGGCGGCGAGCGTGTGCTGGCGCGGGCCCGAGCGGTGGTGACCGCGGTCCGATGAGCGCACACGGCGTCGTCCACGCCTCCCCCCTGGTCCGGGTCCGCCCGGTCGGCTCCCCCGTCGCGCGGGTGTTCCTGTTCCACCACGCGGGCGGGGCGCACACCGCGTTCCGCGGCTGGGGCCGCCGCTTCCCCGAGGGCTGGGAGGTGTACTCGGTCGAGTCCCCGGGGCGGGGGCACCTGGCGGAGGAGCCCTTCGCGACGGCGATGGACCCGCTGGTCGGGAGGATCACGGCGGCCGTCGCGCCGCTGTCCGACGTCCCCGTCGGCCTCTTCGGCCACAGCATGGGCGCGGCCGTCGCCTACGAGACGGCCCGCTCCCTGGCGGCCTCCGGTGCCGCCCGGGCGGTCTGGCTCGGCATGTCCGGCCACCCGGCGCCCGTCGCGGACGTCCCCGACGCCCGCCTCGACCGGCTGTCGTCCCACGAACTGCGGGCGCGTGTGGGCGCGCTGGGCGGACTCCCCGACGCGATCACCGCCGACGACGCGCTGTGGTCCCTGTTCGAACCGCGCCTGCGCGCGGACCTCTCCCTGGTCCGGGCCTGGCGGGCGCAGGGCCCGCCCGCCCCGCAGCCGGTGCCGCTCACCCTGTTCGCCGGGGAGGACGACCCGGTGGCGGGCCCCGGACACGTGGCCGGGTGGGCCGGCCTCGCACAGCGCCCCCGGGGGTTGCGGGTCTTCCCCGGCGGCCACTTCTACCCGGCCGGGAACCGGGAGCGGATCATCGCGGCCATCACCGGCGAGGTCGCCGCGGCGGCCGGGCGGGAGGCGGTCCGATGAACCGGCGCACCGGAGGGTTCGCGGCCGTCGCCGCCGTCGCGGCGCCGATGTTCATGGTCGCGTTGGACAACCTGATCGTCACCCACGTCCTGCCGCAGATCCGGATGGAGTTCGGGGGCGACCAGACCCGGCTCCAGTGGGTGGCCAACTCCTACATCCTGGCGTTCGCCGGGCTGCTGATGACCGCGACGGCGCTGGGCGACCGGTTCGGCCGCCGCCGGGTGTTCGCCGGGGGGATGGTGCTGTTCACCCTCGCCTCCGTCTGGTGCGCCACGGCCTCGTCGATCGCGGAGCTGACGGCCGCGCGCGCCCTCCAGGGGGCCGGGGCCGCCGCGATCCTGCCGCTCTCGCTGACCCTGACCGCGGCCGCCGTCCCGCCCGAGCGGCGCGGCGCGGCCATCGGCCTCTGGGGCGGGATCAACGGGCTGGGCATCGCCCTGGGCCCGCTGGTGGGCGGGGCGATCTCGGAGGCCCTGAGCTGGCACTGGGTGTTCTGGGTCAACGTGCCCGTCGGACTGCTGCTCCTGCCCGTGGTGCTGTGGTGCGTGCGGGAGAGCCGGGGCGGCTCGGGGTCCTTCGACCTGCCCGGCGCGGTCCTGGCGGCCGGCGCCCTGGTCGCGGCCGTGTGGGGCGTGGTGACCGCGGCGGACCACGGCTGGTCGCAACCGCGCACGCTCGTGCTGTTCGCGGTGGCGGCGGCCGCGCTGACCGGGTTCGTGCTCTGGCAGCGGCGGGCGGCCGCGCCCCTGGTGCCCCTGGGGCTGTTCCGCGAGCGCGGGTTCACGCTGAGCCTGGTGGTGTCGCTGGCCATGTACTTCGGGGTGTTCGGGTCGGTCTTCCTGCTCGCCCAGTACATGCAGGGGCCGCTCGGCCACGACCCCCTGACCGCCGGACTGCTCACCCTGCCGTGGACGGCCGCGCCCATGCTCGTCGTCCCGCTGGTCGGCGCGCTCGTCGACCGCGTCGGCGGCGGCCCGCTCCAGGCCCTGGGGTGCGCCCTCCAGGCCGGGGCGCTGGGCTGGCTGGCCCTGGCCGCCACCACGGACCTGCCCTACCCGGCGATGCTCCCGGCCCTGCTGGCCGCCGGGGTCGGCATGGGGATCGTCTTCGCCGCGAACCCCGTCATGGTCATCGCCTCCGTGCCCGAGGACCGGCACGGCACCGCCTCCGGTGTCAACAACACGGTCCGCGAGTTCGGCGGCTCCCTGGGCATCGCGGCGATCAGCGCGATCTTCGTGGTCATGCACCCGCAGGTCGGCGACCCGGACGCCGCCTTCGTCGCGGCGTTGCGGCCCGCGGTCCTGCTGGGGGCCGCCGTCACCGCGCTGGGCGCCGTCGCGGCCCTGTTCATCGGACGCCCCGCCGCGGCGCGCGCCCGTGTACCCATCCCCACCCACGAACGGAAGGACATCCCATGAACGACCGACCCGTGGCGATCGTGACCGGCGGATCGCGCGGCATCGGCCGCGCCGTCGCCCTGCGGCTCGCCGAGGACGGCCACGACATCGCGTTCTGCTACCAGAGCGCGGGCGGGGCCGCCGCGGAGAGCGCCGAGAAGATCCGCGGCACCGGGGCCCGCTGCCACCACGCCGTCTGCGACGTCTCCGACCCCGACGCGGTGCGCGCCTTCACCGCCGGGGTCAAGGAGGAGCTGGGCGACCCCGCCCTGCTCGTCAACTCCGCCGGGATCCTGCGCGACGCCTCGGTCGCGACGATGGCCGACGAGGCGTGGCGCGCGGTCATCGACACGAACCTGACCGGCACGTTCAACTTCTGCAACGCCACCGTCTTCGACTTCATCAAGAACCGCCGGGGCGGCATCGTCAACATCTCCTCCGTCATGGGGGTGTACGGCAACGCCGGGCAGGCCAACTACGCCGCCGCAAAGGCCGGGATCAACGCCCTGAGCAAGTCCCTGGCCAAGGAGGTGGCCCGGTACGGCATCCGCGTCAACGCGGTCGCCCCCGGCTTCATCGAGACCGACATGACCCGCGACCTGCCGCCCAAGGTGCGCGACGGCGCCCTGGCCAAGGTCCCCCTGCGCCGGCTGGGCACCCCCGAGGACGTGGCCGACCTCGTGTCGTTCCTGGCCTCGGACCGGGCCTCCTACATCACCGGCCAGATCCTCCAGGTCGACGGCGGCGTCGTCCTGTGACCCCCGCGTCCGCGGGCACCGCCCCGAACCCCTTGAACCCCCCGAACACCCCGAGCACCCGGAACATCCGGGACACCGAGAAGAGGAGCACCGCCATGTCCCTGACCGACACCGACCTCGTCAACGCCCTGCGCGAGATCGTCGCCGACGTCCTTGAGGTCGAGCCCGAGGAGATCACCGACGAGGGCCTGTTCTCCGAGGAGCACGAGGCCGACTCCCTCCAGGCCATCGAGGTCCTGGCCCGCATCGAGAAGAACCTGCGGATCGCCGTCCCCCAGTCGGAGCTGCCCGAGATGGGCAGCCTCTCCGGTGTCCACCGCGTCGTCTCCCGGTACGCGGAGGCGAACGCCTGATGCGCCGGGTCGTCGTGACGGGCCTGGGGCCCGTGTCCAACGTGGGGACGGGGGCGTCGGAGTTCGGCGCCGCCGTCCGCGAGGGGAGGTCCGGGGTCTCCCCCATCACCTCCTTCGACGCCTCCGGGTTCCCGCACCGCAACGCGGGCGAGGTGCACGACTTCGTGCCGGAGAAGGCGGTGGAGCGGCTGGACCCCGCCGAGTGGGGCCGGGCGAGCCTGTTCGCAGCGGCCGCGGCGCGGCTGGCGGTGGCCGACGCCGACCTGGACCCGGAGGCGCTCGCGCCCGGCCGGGCCGGGTCGGTCATGGGCACCACCAGCGGCGAGTCGCAGATCATCGAGCGGCTCACCGAGGAGGAGGTCGCCGGGGGCTGGGAGAGCCTCAGCCCCCACCTGCCCGGCCAGGTGCCCGCCTCCCGGCTGGCCTACGCGGTCAACCGGGAGCTGGGGCTGACCGGTGAGGCCATGACCCTGGCGACCGCCTGCTCCGCGGGCAACTACGCCATCGGCTACGCCTACGACCTGGTGCGCACCGGCGCGGCCGACGTGATGATCGCCGGCGGAGCCGACTCGGTGCTGCGCTGGGCGCACGCCGGGTTCTTCCGGCTGGGCGCCGTCGCCGAGCACGTCAGCTCGCCGTTCGACCGCGACCGTTCGGGGATCATCACCGCCGAGGGCGGGGCCGCCCTGGTCCTGGAGTCCCTGGACGACGCGGTGGCGCGCGGGGCCCGGATCTACGCCGAGGTCCTGGGGTACGGGCTGAACTGCGACGCCGACCACATGGTCTCCCCCGACCCGAAGGGCATCGCCGCGTGCATGCGCCGGGCCCACGCCAACGCCGGGATCAGCGCCGCGGACGTCGACTACATCTGCGCCCACGGCACCGGGACCCCGGCCAACGACCTGGCGGAGGCGACCGCGACCCGGGAGGTGTTCGGGGACACTCCCCCGCCGATCAGCTCCATCAAGTCGATGCTCGGACACACCATGGGGGCCTCCAGCGCGTTCGGCGCCATCGCCTCGCTGATCGGGATGCGGGAGGGGTTCCTGCCGCCCACGGTCAACTTCACCGAACACGACCCGGAGCTGGGCGGCATCGACCCGGTCCCCAACCGGGCCCGACCGGCCGACCCCCGGATCGTGCAGAACAACGGGTTCGCCTTCGGCGGCAACAACGCCATCACCGTCTTCGGGAGGCTGTCATGAGCGGCGCGGCGACCGGGGCCCCGGCCCTGGCGATCACGGGCTGGTCGGTGGTGTCGCCGATCGGCACCGGGGCCCGGGAGTTCACCGAGGCGGTGCGCGAGGGCAGGTCCGGGGAGTCGGACCCGGCCGGGATGTTCGAGGCGCCGCTGCCCCCGATGCGGGCGCACGCCATCACCGGGTTCGACCCGGCCGCGCACCTGGGCCGCAAGGGCACCCGCCACCTGGACCGCAGCACGGCGCTGGCCGTCGTGGGGACCGCCCTCGCGCTGGCCGAGTCCGGGGCGGGCGACCGGGACGAGGACCGGGTGGGGATCGTGCTCGGCACCATGGCCGGGAGCATCCGCACCACCAGCGAGTTCAGCCGGGACACCCTCGTCCAGGAGAAGCCCTACCTGGTCAACCCCGTGAAGTTCCCCAGCGCGACGATCAACTGCCCGGCCGGGCGCAGCGCCATCTGGCACGGGCTGCGCGGGGTGAACGCGACCGTGGCCGGGGGCGGCATGGCCGGGCTCAACGTCCTGCGCTACGGGTCCGTCCTCATCGGCGGCGGGCACTCCGACGTGCTGCTGGCCGGGGGCGTCGAGGAGTTCAGCCCGCACATGGCCTGGGGGCACCGGGCCGTGACCGGCGGCCGCGACGTGCCGCTGGGCGAGGGCGCCGGGGTGTTCGCCCTGGAGGACGCCGCCCGGGTCCGCGAGCAGGGCCGCCTGCCGGAGGCGGAGGTCCTGGCCTCGGCGTTCGGCACCGGGCCCGCGGAGGAGACCGCGCGCACCCTGGAGTCGGCGATCGGCCGGGCGCTGGCCCTGGCCGGGGTCGGCGCCGACGAGGTGTGGGGGGTCTCCAGCGGCGAGCACGGCGTCGACGGGACGGACACGGCCGAGGACGAGGGGATCCGGACGGCCCTGGGCGAGGGGCCGGTCCGGGTGCGGATCAAGCCCCTGGTCGGCGAGTGCAACAGCTCCTCCGGCCCCTTCCAGCTGGCCGCGCTCCTGGCCCGGCACCGGATCGAGCCCGCGCTGGACGGCCGGGTGTCCGTACTGACCTCGGTGTCGTCCGACGGCGCGGCCGGTGCGGCCGTCGTCCGCGGGTACCACCGGGCCGGGGCGGAGGGGGAGTCGTGAAACGACCGCCGCGCCTGTACTTCGCGTTCCGCAGCCCGTTCTCGTGGATGGCCCTGCGCCGGCTGGAGGAGTTGTACCCGCAGGCGGCGGACACCGTGGAGTTCCGCCCCTTCTGGGAGCCGGACGAGGACCTGCTGGCCCGGCTGCGGGCGGGCGGCGGGGAGTTCCCCTACACGCCGATGAGCAAGGCCAAGCACCTGTACATCCTCTACGACACCAAGCGGCTGGCGGCCTCCCTCGGGTACACGATGTCGTGGCCCGTGGACGTCGACCCGTGGTGGGAGGTGCCGCACCTGGCGTGGCTGTACGCGCGGCGGCAGGGGCGGGAGCGGGAGTTCTACCGCCTCGTCACCGAGGCCCGGTGGGAGCGGGGCGAGAACGTCTGCGACCCCGCCCTGGTGCGGGAGCTGGCCGCGGAGGCCGGGCTGGACGGCGACGCCGCGGCGTCCGCCGCGTCCGACCCGGACCTGCGCGAGGAGGCCCTGGCCGCGCTGCACGACCTGTACCAGGACGACGTGTTCGGGGTCCCCTACTTCCGGGTCGGCCGCCACCGTTTCTGGGGGCTGGACCGGCTGGCGGCGTTCCTCGACGTGCTCGATCCGCGGGAGGGGGACGCGGCGCGGGACGGGGACGCTCGGGAGCTGCCCGCCCTGGCCCGGGTGCCCGTCCCCGCCGGGGCCGGGGTCCCGGAGGCGGTCCCGCTCGACTCCGACTCCGCCGGGGGATGCGGCTGACGCCCGCCCCCGGCGGACCCCGGACCGCACGGACCCGGAACCGTGCGGTCCGGTCCCCCACCACCGAGCGAAAGGACCGACCTTGACCACCCGACCCGCGGAGAGGGACGCACCGGCGCAGTGGTCGTTGTGCCCCTCCTGCAACCGCCACCTGTACCTGCCCAAACTGCGCCGCAACCTCGGCGTCTGCCAGGAGTGCTCGCACCACCTGCGGCTGGGGATCGACGAGCGGCTGGAGACCCTGCTCGACCCGGGCGGCCTGCGCCGGTACGACGCCGACCTCACGACCCACGACCCCCTGGGCTTCGTCGACCGCAAGCCCTACACCGAGCGGCTGGCGGCGGCGCGGGAGGCGACCGGGCGCGCGGAGGCCGCGGTGTGGGGCACCGGCGCCATCGGCGGGTACCCCGTCGTCCTGGCCTGCCTGGACTTCACCTTCATGGGCGGCAGCGTGGGCGCCGTCACCGGCGAGCTGATCGCCCGGGCCGCCCGGCACGCGCTGGAGACCCGCACACCGCTGATCCTGGTGTCGGCGTCGGGCGGCGCCCGCATGCAGGAGGGGACGCTCTCGCTCATGCAGCTGGCCAAGACCGCGCAGGAGCTGGGGCGGCTGCGCGAGGAGGGCGTGCTGAGCGTCAACGTCAACACCGACCCGACCTACGGCGGGGCGACGGCGTCCTTCTCCGTCCTCGGGGACGTGGTGATCGCCGAGCCCGGGGCGCGTGTGGGCTTCGCCGGGCCGCAGGTGATCCGCCAGACCATCCGGCAGGAGCTGCCCAAGGGGTTCCAGACCGCGGAGTTCCTGCGCTCCCACGGGCTGCTCGACCTGGTGGTGCCCCGCCACGAGCTGCGGTCGACGCTGACCCGGCTGCTGGCCCTGCACACCGACCGCTCCGGGGGCGGCGGATCCGCCGCCCCGGCGGCACCGGAGGAAGCGGTGGCGCCAGGGGAAGCGGGAGGAGCGCGGGGACGGGTCGCCCGGGCCGCGCCGTCCGCGCTGTCAGGGCCGTCCGGGTCGTCCGCGCGCACGGCGGCCGAGTCCGTGGCCCTGGCCCGGGACATCGGGCGGCCGACCACCCTGGACTACTGCGGGCTGGTCTTCGAGGACTTCCTGGAGTTCCACGGCGACCGGGTGAGCGGGGACGACCTCGCGATCGTCGCCGGGGTCGCCTCCCTGGACGGGCGCCCGGTCGTGGTCCTGGGCCACCAGAAGGGGCACGACACCGCCGAGCTCGTCCGGCGCAACTTCGGGATGCCCCAGCCCTCGGGCTACCACAAGGCCCGGCGGCTGATGGAGCACGCCGAACGGCACCGGATGCCGGTGGTCGCGTTCATCGACACACCCGGCGCCCACCCCGGCATCGAGGCGGAGGAGCGCGGCCAGGGCGCCGCCATCGCCGAGTGCATCCTCGGCATGGCCCGGCTGACCGTGCCCACCGTCGCGATCGTCACCGGCGAGGGCGGCAGCGGCGGGGCCCTGGCGCTGGGGGTCGGCAACCGCGTCCTGATCCTGGAGAACGCCTACTACTCGGTGATCAGCCCCGAGGGGTGCTCCACCATCCTCTTCGGGTCCGCCGCGGAGTCGGCCAAGGCGGCCGAACAGCTCCGGATCGGCTCCACCGAGCTGCTGTGCCTGGGGATCGTGGACGGCATCGTCCCCGAGCCGCCCGGGGGTGCGCACACCGACCGGGCCGTCACCGCCGAGGCCCTGGGCGCCGCCCTGCGCTCGGCCCTGGCGGAGTTCGACGGCGTCCCGGCCGACCGTGTCGTCGCCCTGAGGCACGAACGCTTCGCCCGTTTCGGAAACCCGACGAAGGTACAGAGATGACATCGGCGATCGAGCACAACGGCACCGACCGGGTCCTGGGACGGGTCCTGCCCGATCCGGCGCCGGGCAACCGGCAGCTGACCCTGTCCGAACTGCGCGAGGAGGCCGAGCTGCTGATCTCGGGGCTGGGCTCCCCGGTGCGCCGGGTGAGCCTGCGCGCGGGTGTGAACGCGGTGGAGATCGACCTGGCCTCCCCCGAAGACACAGCCGCCCCGGCGGTCCCCGCCAGCGGTCCGGCCGCTCCGGCGGTGGTCCCGGCCGCCGCGGCTGTGGCGCCCCCGCCCGCCGGACCGGAGGCCCCCGCCGGCCCCACCGTGCGAGCGCCGCTGGTCGGCACCGTCTACCTGGCGCCGGAGCCCGGCGCGGAGCCCTTCGTGGCGGTGGGCGACCGGGTCTCCCAAGGGCAGCAGCTCGCCATCGTGGAGGCCATGAAGCTGATGAACCCCATCGTCGCCGACCGGGACGGCACGATCGCGCGGATCGTCGCCGAGGACGCGGCCATGGTCGAGTTCGACGCCGTGCTCTTCGAGCTGGAGGTGGAGTGACCGTGTTCCGCAAGATCCTCGTCGCGAACCGGGGCGAGATCGCCCTGCGCGTGATCCGCGCCTGCCGCGAGCTGGGTGTCCCCTCCGTGGCGGTGTACTCGGCTGCGGACGCCGACTCGGCGGCCGTACGCGCCGCCGACGAGGCCGTGTGCATCGGTCCCGCCGCGCCGTCGCGCAGCTACCTCGATATCCCCAACATCATCGGGGCGGCGCTCATGACCGGGGCGGACGCGGTCCACCCCGGGTACGGGTTCCTGTCGGAGGACCCCGACTTCGCGCGGATCTGCGCCGATGAGGGGCTGTCCTTCATCGGCCCGCCGCCCGACGTCATGGCCGACCTGGGGGACAAGTCCAGCGCCCGGCGGATCATGGCCGCGGCCGGGCTGCCCCTGCTGCCGGGCACGGTCGAACCGGTCGCCTCGGCCGAGGAGGCCGCCCGCGTCGCGGACGGCATCGGCTACCCGGTCGTCCTCAAGGCGGTCGCGGGCGGCGGCGGGCGGGGCATCACCGTGGTCCGCGACCCCGCCGACCTGCCCCGCGCGCTGCGCACGACGCGGGCCGACGCCCAGGCCCTGTTCCGCGACCCGTCGGTGTACGTGGAGCGGTACCTGGAGGGCGCCCGCCACATCGAGGTGCAGGTCATCGCCGACGACCACGGGAACGTCGTCCACCTGGGCGAGCGGGACTGCTCGGTGCAGCGCCGCAACCAGAAGCTGGTGGAGGAGTCGCCCTCCCCCGTGGTCGGGGCGGAGCTGCGCGAGCGCATCGGCCGGGACGCCGTACGCGCCTGCGAGGCCGTCGGGTACCGGGGCGTGGGGACCATGGAGTTCCTCCTGGACTCCGAGGGCCGCCACTGGTTCATGGAGATGAACACGCGCATCCAGGTGGAGCACCCCGTGACCGAGATGGTGACCGGGGTGGACCTGGTCGTCGAGCAGATCCGGGTGGCCGCCGGGGCCCCGCTGTCGTTCTCCGCCGAGGACGTGCGCATGACCGGGCACGCCATCGAGTGCCGGATCAACGCCGAGGACCCGGAGCGGGACTTCGCCCCCGCCCCCGGGCTGCTCGAACGGTTCGACCAGCCCGGCGGCCCCTGGGTGCGGGTGGACACCCACTGCACGGCCGGGACCCGGGTGCCGCCCCACTACGACTCGCTGATCGCCAAGGTCATCGTGTGGGGCGAGGACCGGGAGGCCGCCCTGAACCGGATGGGCCGGGCCCTGGAGGAGTTCCGCGTGGAGGGCCCGGGCACCCGGACCACCCTGGGGTTCCACCGGAGGCTGATCGGCCACGAGGTGTTCCGGGCCGGGGACACCACCACGGACTTCCTGGCCCGGCACACGGTCTGACCGGCGGGCTCCCCCGGCCCGGAACACGGTCCGACGCACGAAAACCGTTGGCCCGCGGGCTCTCCCGCCCCGTACTCTCCCGGCAGGCGGCAGGCCGTACCCACGGCCGCACAAGGCATGCGCGCACCGCCCGATGGTCGCCCCGACGAGCCGGAGAGGAACGGACACATGGCCACCACCACAAGGATGGGACGGGCCTCGGTCCGCAACATCGGGATCATGGCCCACATCGACGCGGGCAAGACCACCACCACCGAGCGCATCCTGTACTACACCGGCACCTCCCACAAGGTCGGCGAGGTGCACGACGGCACCACCGCCACCGACTTCCTCCCCGAGGAGCGCGAACACGGCATCACCATCGCCTCGGCGGCGGTCACCTGCCGGTGGACGGTCGACGGCGCGGTCCACACCCTCAACCTCATCGACACCCCCGGCCACATCGACTTCACCGTCGAGGTGGAGCGGTGCCTGCGCGTCCTGGACGGCGCGGTCGCGGTGTTCGACGCGGTCGCCGGGGTGGAGCCCCAGTCCGAGACGGTGTGGCGCCAGGCCGACCGCTACGGCGTTCCGCGCATCTGCTTCGTCAACAAGATGGACCGGGTCGGCGCGGACATGGCGCGGTGCGTCGAGATGATCCGCGACCGGCTGGGCGCGGTGCCGCTGGTGCTGCACCTGCCGATCGGCGCCGAGGCGGGCTTCCGGCGCGTGGTCGACCTGGTCGGCATGCGCGCCCTGGTGTGGTCGGCCGACGCCGACCTGGGCGAGGAGTACGAGGTCGCCGCCGTCCCCGACGCACTGGTCGAGGAGGCGCGGCGCCGGCGCGCCCGCCTGCTGGAGTCGGTCGCCGAGCACGACGAAGCGCTGATGGAGCTGTACGTCCGGGGCGAGGAACCCGGCGAGGCGGAGCTGCACGCGGCGATCCGGCGGTTGACCGTCGGATCGGTGGACGGCCCCGTCACGGTGACGCCGGTGCTGTGCGGCACCGCGTTCAAGAACAAGGGGGTGCAGCCGCTGCTGGACGCCGTCGTCCGCTATCTGCCCTCCCCGCTGGACGCCGGGGAGGTGGCCGGGGTCCGCCCCGGGGACGCGGGCGCCGCGGTCGCACGCCCTCCGTCCGAGGACGCGCCGCTGGCGGCGCTGGCCTTCAAGATCACGGGCGACCCGCACCTGGGCCGCCTGACGTTCGTCCGGCTGTACTCCGGCCGGCTGACCACCGGTGAGCGGGTGTACAACCCGCTCCGGGGAGAGAAGGAGAGGATCGGCAAGATCTACCGCGTGCACGCCGCGACCCGCGAGGAGATCCCCGCGGCGGTCGCCGGCGACATCGTCGCCGTCATGGGGCTGCGCCGCACCGGCACCGGGGAGACCCTGTGCGATGCGGCGGACCCGGTCGTGCTGGACGCCATGGACTTCCCTGACCCCGTCATCGAGGTCGCGGTGGAGCCGCGGTCCCGGTCCGACCGGGACCGGCTGTCGTCGGCGGTCGTGCGGCTGTCGGAGGAGGACCCGTCGCTGCGGGTGCACACCGACGCCGAGAGCGGCCAGACCATCCTGGGCGGCATGGGCGAGCTGCATCTGGAGATCCAGATCGCCCGGCTGCTGCGCGAGTTCGGCGTGGACGCCCGGGTGGGGCGGCCGCGCGTCGCCTACCGGGAGACCATCCGGCGGGCGGTCGCGGCGCTGGACCGCACGTACCGCAAGCAGAACGGCGGCCGGGGGCAGTTCGCCCGGGTGCGGATCGCCGTCGAGCCGTTCGAGGGCGGGTACGAGTTCGTGGACGAGGTGACCGGCGGCCGGGTGCCGCGGGAGTTCGTCCCCGCGGTGGACAAGGGATGCCGGGACGCGCTGCGGCTCGGCGTCCTGGCCGGGTACGAGGTGACCGGGGTGCGGGTGCGCCTGCTGGACGGGGCGTTCCACACCGAGGACTCCTCGGACCTGGCGTTCCGGGCGGTGGCGCTGGAGGCGGTCAGGGACGCCCTGGCGCAGGCCGACCCGGCGCTGCTGGAACCGGTGATGGCGGTGGAGGTGACGACGCCCGAGGACTGCATGGGCGACGTCATCGGCGACCTCAACGCCCGGCGCGGCCGGGTGCGGTCGCTGGCGGAGCGGCGCGGGGCCCGGGTGGTCTCGGCGGCGGTGCCGCTGGCGGAGATGTTCGGCTACGTGGGCGACCTGCGCGGCCGGACCTCGGGCCGGGCGACGTTCGCGATGGAGTTCGACTCCTACGCGCAGGCGCCTGACGCGGTGGCCGCGGCGGTGATCGGCCGGTAGGCGGGCCCCGTCCCCTCGGGGGGCGGGGCCTTCGCGCGCGGGGGGCCGTCGGGCAGGGCGCGTCAGGGTGTGAAGGTGGCGCGCAGCAGGACGAGCTGGTCGTGGGTGTCCAGGATGGCCTCGGCCAGGCCGATGTCCACGTCCTCCAGCTCCTTGAAGAGCGTCTCCATCAGGGGGATCAGGTCGAGCAGCCAGATCACCACCTGGGGGTGGCGCACGGCCGGCGAGGTGGCGACCACGGTGCCCGCCGTGTCGGCGAACTGGTGCAGGGCGCGGGGGTGGTCGGCCCAGTGCCGCAACCGGTCGGCCCAGGTGTCCAGGAACGGGGACAGGTCGTCGAAGGCGGTGGCCAGCGTGTCCAGGATCAGGACGGCGGGGCGGTCCTCGGGTTCGCGGTCCAGGGTGCGCAGCCACAGGGCGACGAAGCAGGCGCGGACGGCGGCGCGTTCGTCGGAGGGCCACTGCGACCAGCGGGCAAGGTCCAGTTTGGAGGCCACCGTGTCGATGTCGATGACCCCGTCGCCGGGCAGGGCCAGGTCGAGGATGCGCGGCAGGAAGTGGCGCAGGTCGTCGACGCCGCCCCAGGTGGTGAGGGCCTTGGCGACGAACCGGCGCAGGTCGTCCTCGCCGAGTTCGCGCAGCGGCGAGCGGCGCAGCAGGCGCTGGTCCTCGTCCGTGACGCAGTGCGGGCAGCCGTTGATGCGGGCCGCCAGGCGATGGCGCGCGAACACCGCGTACAGCCGCTCGACCGCCTCCCTCACCGCTCCCCCTCCCCGGTGAACGGCTCGACGCCGGTCAGGCGGCCGATGGTGTGGGCGGTGGCGGCCGCCATGTCGACGGCGTCCGGCCGCAGCAGCCACTGCACCTGGAGTCCGTCCATGACCGCGACGATGGCGGCGGCGGTCGTCCCCGGGTCGAGGTCGAGGGTGATCTCCCCGTCCTCGCGGGCCTCGGCCAGGGCGGCGGCGACCATCTCGCGCAGTCCGTCGTAGCGCCCCCGGAAGTACTCCTGGGCGGGGTGGCCCTCGGTGACGCTCTCCGCCGACAGCACCGCGTAGAGGCGGACGATGCCCGCGGTCCCGGTGTTGTGCCGGATCGTGTCGACGAGGTGGCGCAGGAAGGCCAGTCCGCGCGGGCGGTCGGCGCCGCCGTGTTCGGCGGTGGCGTCGCGCAGGTCCAGGACCCCGGTGAGCAGGTCGACCTTGGACGGGAAGTAGTGCAGGACGCCCGCCTGGGTGAGTCCGACCCGGTCGGAGATCTCGGCGAGGGACGCCTTGTTGTAGCCGCGCGTGGCGAAGGTCTCCATCGCGATCCGCAGGATCTCCTCCCGCCGCCGGTCGCGATCGCCCCGCGGTGCCCGGCGCCGACCCGGGCTCGTTCTGCTCACCCGCAGGAGTCTACGGTCCTTCGGCCGCGGAAAGATCCACAACCCCTGGGGCTGCGGCTTTTCCGTTACCTACCGAGTACTTGGTAGATAAATCCGCCAAGGGGTCTGGCTGAATGGTCGTTAAGTGTGTTTTCATGCCGCCGTAACGCCACCGACACGGCCGTCGGCGGCGGACCTTCCCCGAACGCACCCGCTCACGCGTGGAGGAGAACCATGAGACACACCGCCCCCCGACGACGGACCCGAGCCGTCCCCCTGCTGGCCGGGGCGGGCGCCCTCGCCCTGGGCGCCGGCCTGCTGGCCCCGGACGCCGGCCCCCGCCAGGCGACCGCCGCCGCCGACACCGCCGCCCCCGTGGCCCGGGTGTGGGTGACCACCCCCGACCGGTCCAGCACCCTCGAACAGCGCGAGGACGTCGCCTTCACCCCCGACCCGCAGGGCACCCGGCTGGCCGTCGACCCCGGATGGCGCGGCCAGGAGTTCGTCGGCGCCGGGGCCTCGGTCACCGAGGCGTCCGCGCACCTGATCTCCGGGCTGCCCGCCGGGCAGCGCGAGGAGCTGCTGCGCGACCTGTTCTCGCCCGAGGACGGCATCGGCCTCAACTACCTGCGCCAGCCGCTGGGCAGCACCGACTTCAACAGCGGCGGCTTCTACACCTACGAAGACACCCCGGGCGAGTTCTCCATAGACCGCGACCGGGAGCAGATCATCCCCGTCGTCCGGCGGGCGCTGGACCACAACCCCGACATCCGGTTCATGGGCAGCCCCTGGTCGGCGCCCGCGTGGATGAAGGACAACGGCTCGCTCAACGGCGGCTCGCTGCGCGCCGAGAACCACGGCGACTACGCCGACTACCTGGTGCGCGCCGTACAGGAGTACGCGGGCGAGGGCATCGTGCTCAGCGAGCTGACCGTCCAGAACGAGCCGCTGTTCGAGACCATCTACCCGTCCATGTACATGTCCGCCGCCGACCAGGCCGCGTTCCTGCGCGAACTCGACGGGGCGCTGGGCGCGGCCGGGCTCGACACCGGCCTGTACACCTACGACCACAACTGGGACCGCCCCGACTACCCGCTGGAGGTGCTGGCCGCCACCGCCGACCTGGACCGGGTGCGGGGCGCCGCGTTCCACTGCTACGGCGGGCGGCCCGAGGCGCAGCAGCAGGTCGCCGACACCGGGGCGCACGTGTTCTTCACCGAGTGCTCCGGGACCGACTCCGACACCCCCGAGGCGACCTTCCGGGACACGCTGCGCTGGCAGGCCGAGAACCTGGTGGTGCGCAACCTGCGCAGCGGCGGTGAGACCGTCATCCTGTGGAACCTGGCGCTGGACGCCGGCGGCGGCCCGCACCAGGGCAACTGCCAGGACCGGTGCAACGGGGTCGTGGAGATCGACGGCGGCCGGGTCGCCTACAACGCCGAGTACTACCTGCTCGGGCACCTGACCGGGTTCGTGGACGCCGGTGCGCGGCGGATCGGGTCCGAGGTGGCCGACGGGGTGCAGAACGTGGTGTTCGACAACCCGGACGGCACCCGCACCGCGTACGTGGTCAACACGGCCGACTCCCAGCGGACGTTCTCGCTGGGCGACGGTGGCGCGTACCTGCCGTACACGCTGCCGGCGGGCGCGGTGGCCACGTTCGTGTGGACCCCGCAGGGCTGAGCCGCGACCGGGGCGCCCGGCCGGGCGCCCCGGTTCACTCCGGGTGCGACCGCCCGGCGAACCGCTGCACCGCCCACAGGACCAGCAGGCCCAGCGCGGCGGCGGTCCCGAAGGAGGCGAGCGACGCCACGACACCGGGCCCGAGCAGGTCGGCGTACGGGGCCCGCGTGAGCGCGCGCGTCAGCGCGAACACGGCGACGAAGAGCACCCAGGAGACGATCGTGGAGGCGTTCATCGGCGGGCTCCCAGGGGTGCGGTGCGGGACATCCCGCGCATCCTAACCGAACCCCCGGCCGGTCCCTCCCGGTGGGTTTTCCACAGGTTCGGAAAGGTGCTGGCGTCGGCCCGGCCCGGCGACGAAACTGGGTTCTGGTCGGGATTCCCGGCACATTCGTCGTCCGTGGGAGGGCACATGGAACTCGGGCTGCACATCGCCGACTTCACCTGGGACGGGGGCGACCCCGAGATCGGCGGCCGCCTGGCCGACACCGCCCGGCACGCCGAGGCGTCGGGGATCTCCCGGATCACCGTGATGGACCACTACTGGCAGCTGGGCGGCGCCATCGGGCCGCCCGAGAACGCCATGCTGGAGGCCTACACCACCCTCGGCTTCCTGGCCGCGCACACCGAGCGGGTGCTGCTGCACACCCTGGTCACCGGGGTCGTGTACCACCCGCCCGGGGTGCTGGCCAAGCAGATCAGCACCCTGGACACGCTCTCCGGCGGCCGTGCCGGGCTGGGCCTGGGCGCCGCCTGGTACGAGGAGGAGGCGCGCGGGCTGGGGCTGCCGTTCCCGCCGGTGGCCGAGCGGTTCGACCGGCTGGAGGAGACCCTGCGGATCTGCCTGGGCATGTGGAGCGGTGAGGAGGGCTCCTTCGAGGGCGAGCACTACCGGCTGGAGCGCATGCTCGACAACCCGCGCGGGCCGTCCGAGCCGCACCCGTACCTGCTGATCGGCGGGATGGGCGAAAAGCGCACCCTGCGGCTGGTGGCGCGGTACGCGGACGCCTGCAACCTGTTCGGCGGGCCGGAGGTGCCGCACAAGCTCGACGTGCTCAAGCGCCACTGCGAGGACGTCGGGCGGGACTACGCGGAGGTCGAGAAGACCGCGACGATCTCGTTCGACGCCGGCAGCGACCGCGACGACCTGGTCAAGCGGGCGCTGGAGCTGCGCGGGGCGGGCATCACCGCGGTCTACGCGTTCGGCCAGGGCTTCTCCGACCCACGCGCGGCGGTGGACCACCTGGCCTCGATCCTCCCGGAGGTCGTCGACGCCTGACCCGCCGCCGGGTGCCGCCGCGGCGACCCGCCCGCACCTCACCGAGGAGGCCCGTGTCCGCTCCCCGTGCCCACCGGATGTCCCGAGACCGAAGTCACCCACCGTCATCCCTCGGTAGGACGACACGGACCCCGCGACCGCGCAAGGATCCCTGATATGGATCCCTACGTGTGGCTCGGTGCCCTGCTGGGCACCCTGTCCTGCGTCGCCTACGCGGCGGCCGCGGTGTCCCAGTGGCGATTGGCGGTCCTGGTCCCCGAACCGCTGGTCGAGCGCGGCCCCCTCGCCGCCCTGTTGGCACGCCCCCTGTGGTGGTCCTCGGTCCTCCTCAACGGGGGACGGGCCGTCCTCCAGGTCGCCGCCCTGGCCTTCGCCCCGCTCACCGTGGTGCAGCCGCTGGGTGTCCTCGCCCTGGTCTTCGCGATCCCCTGGGCGACCCGGCTCGGCGGGCTGCGCCTGACCCGGCGGCAGACCTGGGGCGCCGTCCTCGTCGTGGCCTCGGTGGCGGTGCTGCTCGGCCTGTCCGTGACCGACGGCCGCAGCGAACCCCTCACCGTCGCCGACGGGTCGACCGTCACCCTGGGCACCCTGGCCCTGCTCGTCGCCGGTGCCTGGGCGGCGGGCCGCTGCCCGGCCACCTGGCGCAGCCACCTGCTCGCCGCGGTGGCGGGCGTCGCCTTCGGTGTCTCCTCCGCGCTGGCCAAGACCACGGTCACCGTCTTCGGCACCGACGGCGCCGCCGCGTTCGCCCACCCGGCGACCGCGGGCACCGCGGTCATCGCCGTCCTCGGGGTGTTCCTCGCCCAGGCCGCCTACCAGGGCATGGAGCTGGGCTCGCCGCTGGGGGTGACGACGGTCGTCAACCCGGTCGCGGCGTCCGTGGTCGCCATCGCCTTCATGGGCGAGTCCTTCCTCGGCGGGCCGGTCGGCCTCGTCCCGGCGGTGCTGGCCGCCGCGGGCTGCGCCTACGGCATCGCCCTCCTGACCGCCCGCCTCCACCTGACCGCCCCGCGGCCCGCCTGAGTGCTCCGTCCGAGTGCTCCGCTCGGAGGTCCGCGGGGAGATCCGCCGCACACGGCAGGGCCGGGGCCGCTGGACCTCGCCGCCGTGCACACCACCGCGGCACACGCCGCCGCCGGGGCGCCCGCCGCCATGGCACACGCCGCCGCGGCCCGCGCGTTCGCGCGCGG
>NZ_JBJJBV010000259.1:0-9464 GCF_045446735.1 Nocardiopsis protaetiae | reverse complement strand
GCGGCGACCGTCCCGACGAACTGGGCGGTGTAGGCGCCGATCGCGGTGTTCTGCACGGGCACGCCGAGCAGGCGGGCGTAGGAGGCGCGGGCGCGTTCGACACCCGGGTCGGCGTCGGCCGGGGAGAAGCGCCCCGCGGCCACGTCGTGGGTGTACCGCAGCACCGCGTCCAGGGCGGTGTCGGGGGTCAGGCCGTGGGTGGCCGTGTTGAGGTACACGGTCTCGGGGGAGAAGCGCCGTCGTGCGGCGTCGATACGGGCACGGGTGGAGTCGTCCATGCCCCCATGCTCTCCACGGCGGGGGACCGGGTTCAAGGGCCGGTCCGGTCGGGATTGGCCCTTGGCGCGGGGCGGTGCCGTGCGGGGCGGCGCGGGGTGGGCGCCGGGTGCGCGGGTGTTCGAGCGGCGTGCCGCCTCAGTTGCGGAACTTGGCCTGGGCGTCGGTGGACCCGGCCATGAGCTTGTTGAGCAGGCGGACCAGCTCGCGCTGCTCCTCGGGCTCCAGGGCCTCGGCCCAGGCGGACTCGCGGCGGTTGTGGGCGCGGAACCCGCCGAGGATGGCGCGGTAGCCCGCCTCGGTCAGGCTGAGCTGGAGGGCGCGGCGGTCGTGGGTGGCGCGCTCGCGCAGGATGAGTCCGTCGCGCTCCAGGGTGTTGAGCAGCGCGGACAGGGCGGCCCGGCTCATGCCGGAGATCTCGGCGGTGGTCTTGGCCTCCATCGGCCCGGCCAGCCAGAGCGCGAAGATCACCCGGAAACCGGGCCAGGTGAGCCCGCGCGGGCGGTGGACGCTGGATTCCAGGTCGTAGATGACCATGCTGGTGGCCCGGTTGAGGGTGAGCACCATGCGCATGGCGTCGGCGTTGACGGAGGGGAGTTCCTGCTCGGCCTTCTGCACCGCGTAGTCGACGAACGACCAGAAGGTGAGGTCACTGGGGGGTGCGGTGTCATTGGTCACGGGCCAAGCCTAATACCTGGGGTCCGAGTCGTGTTTACCGCTCTTTTCCTTTTCCGTGGCCGTGTTGTTCGACGGTGATGCGGCGTGAACGGAACGTGGTGGTCGTTCTTTTGCGGGTGATATCGGTGCTTTTCCTGTCTTCGCTCCCGGAGGAACGGTGACCCGCGGTGGGGCGGCGGTGACGGCGTGCGCCGCGGGGGAGGGATGGGAGTGCGGGGCAGGTCGGCGCCCCGCAGCCGGCGGCCCGAGGGCGTACAGTGTGACCTGTATCACCCATGGGATGGCTCTGCACCCCTTGGTCGGGTGACGCAGGGCACGTTATGGTCTGAATCATCAAATGTTTGATCATTATGGGGCGGCGGACGTCGCCCGAAGCGAGTGAAGGGGTCCCCACGACCATGGCAGCCAAGCCGTTCGCCTCGTCCGCCGACACCGAGGCCAAGGAGCAGACCCTGGAGGTCCTGGCCGACGGTGTCTACGCGCTCACCGCCGAAGGCGACCCCAACGTGGGCGCCATCGAGGGCGAGGACTTCCTCGTGGCGTTCGAGGCCCTGGCCACCCCCACCGCGGCCCGCGAGTGGCTGGCCAAGCTGCGCGAGCACACCGACAAGCCCATCCGCTACCTGGTGCTCTCGCACTACCACGCGGTCCGCGTCCTGGGCGCCAGCGCCTTCGACGCCGAGATCATCATCACCCACGAGAAGACCCACGAGCTGATCCGCGAGCGCGGCAAGGAGGACTGGGCCAGCGAGTTCGGCCGCATGCCCCGCCTGGCCAAGGACGCCGACTCCGTGCCCGGCCTGACCTGGCCCACCCAGACCTTCGCCGACCGCACCACCATCGACCTGGGCGGCGACCGCGGCGAACTCGTCCTGGAGTACTTCGGCCGCGGCCACACCGAGGGCGACATCGTCGCCTGGCTGCCCAAGCAGAAGATCCTCTTCGCCGGCGACCTCGTCGAGGCCCAGGCCGCCCTCTACACCGGCGACGCCTTCCACAAGGACTGGGCCGGGGCCACCCTGGACAAGGTCAAGGCCCTGGGCGCCGAGATGCTCGTCGGCGGGCGCGGCGCCGTCAGCCGCGGCCGCGACGAGGTCGACGCCGCCATCGAGCAGACCCGCAACTTCCTCGACGTGATGATCCGCGAGGTCGGCGGCGTCCACGAGCGCGGCGGCACCCTCAAGGAGGCCTTCGAGGCCACCCACGCCGCCCTGGCCGACGACTACGGCCACTGGCCGATCTTCGAGCACTGCCTGCCCTTCGACGTCTCCCGCCTGTGGGACGAGTTCTCCGGCATCGAGCGCCCCGTCATCTGGACGGCCGAGCGCGACCGCGAGGTCTGGGACCTCCTCCAGGCCTGAGCGGGCCGCCGGGGCCGAGCGAATCCCCGGGCCCGACCCCGACGGACAGGGCTGAGCCCCGCGACCTCGGGGAACCCTCCTCCAGGTGACCAGCGCGGCGCCCCGGCGGCGGACACCCCTCCGCCGCCGGGGCCGCGACCGACCATCCCCGCCCCGCGAGGGGCGCCGACGCCCAGGAGCCCGACATGCGACCTCCCGCTCCACGACCCCCCGCCGACACCTCCGCCGAGCCCGTCCTGGTCCTGGGCGCCGGCCCCGTCGGCCAGACCGCGGCCCTGCTGCTGGCCCGGCGCGGCGTCCCCGTCCGCATCGTCGACTCCCGGCCCGAGCGCGACGCCATCGGCTCCAAGGCCATCTGCCAGCAGCGCGACGTCCTGGACGTGTGGGACTGGGTGGGCGCCGGAGAGGTCGCCGCGGAAGGCCTGACCTGGGACACCGCCCGCACCTTCTACCGCGACAGCGAACTGTTCAGCGTCCGCCTCGCCGACCCGGGCGCCTCCCCCCTGCCGCCCTTCGTCAACATCTCCCAGTCCCGCACCGAGGAGATCCTGGACCGCCGCCTCGCCGAGGCCGGGGTGGCCGTCTCCTGGGACCACACCGTCATCGGCATCGAGCAGGACGGCACCGGCGTCACCGTCACCTGCGACACCCCCACCGGCCCGGTCCGCCTGCACGGCACCCACGCCCTGTCCTGCCTGGGCGCCCACGGCGGCGTCGTCCGCCGCGCCCTGGGCCTGGGGTTCGAGGGCACCAGCTTCGAGGACCGCTTCCTCATCTGCGACATCCGCGCAGACCTGGGCGACTGGGCGCGCGAGCGCCGCTTCTACTTCGACCCCGAGTGGAACCCCGGCCGCCAGGTGCTCATCCACCCCTGCCCCGACTCGGTGTTCCGCATCGACTGGCAGGTCCCCGCCGACTTCGACCTGGAGGCCGAGGAGACCAGCGGCCGCCTGGACGCCCGCATCCGCCGGATCATCGGGGAGAAGCCCTACGAGATCGTCTGGCACTCGGTGTACCGGTTCCACACCCGCGTGGTGGACCGCATGCGTTCGGGCCGCATCCTGCTCGTCGGCGACAACGCCCACCTGGTCGCGCCGTTCGGCGCCCGCGGCCTCAACTCCGGGGTCCAGGACGCCGAGAACGCCGCCTGGAAGATCGCCTACGTCCGCGCCGGGTGGGCGGACGAGGAGTTCCTGGAGACCTACCACACCGAGCGCCACGCCGCCGCGCTGGAGAACGCCGAGATCACCAGCGCCACCATGCGCTTCCTCGTCCCCCAGGACGAGGCCGAGCACACCACCCGGGTCACCGTCCTGGAGCAGGCCCTCACCGACGAGGCCGCCCGCGCCCGGGTCGACTCCGGGCGGCTGGCCGAACCCTTCTGGTACGTGGACTCCCCGCTCACCACCCCCAACGCCGGGCTCCCCTTCGGCGGCCGCCCGCCCCGCGGACGCGCCCCCAGGCCCTGCCCCGGTGTGATCGCCCCCGACGCCCCCGTCGAGCTTCCCGACGGCCTCTTCGACGGGGAGGCGCCCACCCGGCTGCGGACGCTGCTGCGCGAGGGCGTCACCCTGCTGCTGGGCCCCCTCCCGGAGGGCACCGACGCCGACGCCGCCCGCGACGGCGCCCTGGCCGCCGCCCGGCAGGCCACCGGCGCCCCCGTGGCCGCGTTCCACCTCGCCGACATCGACGCCACCGGCGCCCTCACCAAGGCCCTGGACGGCGACCCCGGGCAGGTGTGGGTGCTGCGCCCCGACGCCCACATCGCCGCCGTGGTCGACGCCGCCGACACCGGGGCCCTGGCCGCCGCCGTCCGCACCTGCCTGGGGCGGGCCGCCGCCCCCGAACGACCCGCGCCCGCGCTCTGACGCCTCCGCGCCCACCGACCGCACGACCACCGACGACGACCACCTGGAGGACATGCCATGGCCTACTACCGCCAGGTCGGCGAGGTGCCCCGCACCCGCCACACCCAGCACCGCACCCCCGAGGGCGGCCTGTACTACGAGGAGCTGATGGGGGAGGAGGGCTTCTCCTCCGACTCCTCGCTGCTCTACCACCGCGCGATCCCGTCGGCCATCGTCGACGCCGCCGAGTGGGAGGTCCCCGACCAGAGCCGCACCCGCAACGCGCCGATGGTGCCGCGCCACCTCAGGCTCCACTCGCTCTTCGACGACCAGGAGTGGAAGGCCGCCGACGTCGTCGAGTCGCGCCGCCTGGTCCTGGGCAACGACGACGTGCGCATCTCCTACGTGGTCGCCGGGGCGCCCTCGGAGCTGTACCGCAACGGCATCGGCGACGAATGCGTGTACGTGGAGTCCGGCAGCGCCCGCGTGGAGACCGTCTTCGGCCTGCTGGAGGTCGGCCGCGGCGACTACGTCATCCTGCCCCGGGCCACCACCCACCGCTGGGTGCCCACCGGCGAGGAGCCGCTGCGCGCCTACGTGGTCGAGGCCAACAGCCACATCGCCCCGCCCAAGCGGTACCTGTCCCGGTACGGGCAGCTGCTGGAGCACGCGCCCTACTGCGAGCGCGACCTGCGCGGGCCCTCCGAGCCGCTGCTGGCCGAGGGCGAGAACGTGGACGTGCTCATCAAGCACCGCGGCAACGGCCCCGGCGGCATCTCCGGCACCCGCTACACCTACCCCGCCCACCCGTTCGACGTGGTCGGCTGGGACGGGTGCCTGTACCCGTACGTGTTCAACATCGACGACTTCCAGCCCATCACCGGCCGGGTGCACCAGCCGCCGCCCGTCCACCAGGTGTTCGAGGGCCACAACTTCGTCATCTGCAACTTCGTGCCGCGCAAGGTGGACTACCACCCCGGGGCGATCCCCGTCCCCTACTACCACTCCAACGTGGACTCCGACGAGGTCATGTTCTACTGCGGGGGCGACTACGAGGCCCGCAAGGGCTCCGGGATCGGGCAGGGCTCCATCTCCCTGCACCCGGGCGGCCACTCCCACGGCCCCCAGCCCGGCGCCTACGAGCGCAGCATCGGCGCCGAGCGGTTCGACGAGCTCGCCGTCATGGTGGACACCTTCCGGCCGCTGGACCTGGGCGAGGGCGGGACCGCCTCCGACGACGGCACCTACGCCTGGACCTGGGCCGGGGGGAAGCGGGAATCTTGAGCGGCGCCGACGCTGTGCGGGGCGGGAGCGCGGACGCGGGCGGGGCCGGGGACGCCCTGTACCGCTCCCTGTTCGACGACGCCGCCCTGTTCCCGCCGGGCAACGCCCCCATGGGCGAGGCCCTGCCCGCCCACCGGGCGCACCGGGCCTCGTCCCGGGCCGCCTACGTGGGCCCCTTCCTGGTGTCCGACGCGCGCGTGGCCGAACTGCGCGCGGTGCTGTCCCGCGAGGAGGGCGACCACCCGCCCTTGGAGGTCGTGGTCACCGTCCCCGGCGGCGCCGACGGGGTCGCCCCCGCCGTCGAGGCGGTCCTGGCCGACCCCGCGCTGCGCCTGAGGGGCCTGGAGGTCGCGGCCCCGCCCGAGGGCGCCGCCGAGGTGGCCGCCGCGCTCGACGCCCACCTGCCCGACGGGTCGGGTCCGCACGAGCGCGTCGACGGCTACGTGGAGGTGTCTCGGCGGGACGGGCCCGAGGGGGTCCGCGCGGACCTGGCGGCGCTCGCCTCCGCCGGGCCGCGCGCCAAGTTCCGCACCGGCGGGCTGACGAAGGAGGCCCACCCCACCGAGGACGAGCTGGCCGCGTGCCTGTACGCCGCCGTCGACCTGGGGGTGCCCTTCAAGTGCACCGCCGGGCTGCACCACGCCGTCCGGCACACCACCGCCGAGGGGTTCGAGCAGCACGGGTTCCTCAACGTCCTGCTGGCCACCGACACGCTCATCAAGGGCGGGGGCGCCGCCGAGGCGGCCGCGGTCCTGGCCGAACGGGACGGCAGGGTCCTGGCCGCCCGGGCCTCGGGCCTGAGCGCCGGGGAGGCGGCCGCGGTCCGGGCCGGTTTCCGCTCCTTCGGCACGTGCAGCATCATCGAGCCGCTGGAGGACCTCATCGTCCTCGGGGCGCTCGGCCGCTGACCCGCGGACGAACGACCACCCCCGCGGCCGGACCGGCACCGAAGGTCCGGCCGCGGGGACGTACCCAGACACGCACCCGGAACGCATCCGGGCCGCACCCAGAAAGCGCACACCCCATGCCCGACAGCTGGATCGACCTGCCCCAGGACACCGAGTTCGGCCTGGCCACCCTGCCGTACGGGGTGTTCAGCGCCGAAGGCGACGGGACCACCCGCCTGGGCACCGCCATCGGCCCCCACGTCCTGGACCTGGGCGGTGCCGCGCGCGCCGTCGGCTCGCCCCACGCCGACCTGCTCGGCGCCCCGAACCTCGACGCGCTGCTGGCCGCTGGCCGCCCCGTGTGGGAGCGGGTCCGCGCCGACCTGGTGGACTGGCTCACCGACCCCGCCCACGAGGCCGCGGTGCGCCCCCACCTGGTGGACCGGGCGTCGGTGCGGCTGCACCTGCCGTTCACCGTCGCCGACTACGTCGACTTCTACGCCTCCGAGCACCACGCCACCAACGTCGGCCGGATCTTCCGCCCCGACCAGGCGCCGCTCACCCCCAACTGGAAGCACCTGCCCATCGGGTACCACGGCCGCTCCGGGACCATCGTGGTGTCGGACACCGACATCGTCCGCCCCACCGGGCAGCGCAAGCCGCCCACCGAGCCGGTGCCGGTCTTCGGGCCGTCGGCGCGGCTGGACATCGAGGCCGAGGTGGGCTTCGTGGTCGGCACGCCCAGCCCGATGGGCGGGCGGGTGGCGGTGGACGGCTTCGCCGACCACGTCTTCGGCGTGTTCCTGCTCAACGACTGGTCCTCGCGCGACCTCCAGGCCTGGGAGTACGTGCCGCTGGGCCCGTTCCTGGGCAAGTCGTTCGCCACGTCGGTCTCCCCGTGGGTGGTGCCGCTGGCCGCCTTGGAGTCGGCCCGGGTGGAGCAGCCCGCCCAGGACCCCGAGCCGCTGCCGTACCTGCGCGGAACGCAGCCCTGGGGCCTTGACCTGCGGCTGGAGGTGCGGCTCAACGGGCACGTGGTGTCGCGGCCGCCGTTCTCGCAGATGTACTGGACGGCGGCGCAGCAGCTCGCCCACATGACCGTCAACGGGGCGTCGCTGCGCACCGGCGACGTGTACGCCTCGGGCACGGTCAGCGGTCCCGAGGTGGAGCAGCGGGGCTGCTTCCTGGAGCTGACCTGGAGCGGCAAGGAGCCGCTGCGGCTGCCGGACGGCACCGAGCGCACCTTCCTGGAGGACGGGGACGAGGTCACCATCACGGCGACCGCGCCCGGCCCGGACGGGACCCTGGTCCACTTCGGCCGGGTGAGCGGGCGGATCCTGCCCGCCAGGTAGGCGTCGGGTAGGCGTCGGGCGGGGGCCTGTGGCCCCCGCCCTATCAGCCTTCGGAGGCGGTCTCGGGGATGCGCCGCCCCAGCACCCCGGCGGCCAGCGCCGCCACCACCAGGGCCAGGCCGGTCAGGGCCAGGCCCGTGGGCGGGTCGGCGGCCACCAACAGCGGCACCACCAGCATCCCCGCCGTCCCGCACAGGCGCACCACCATGTGGTGGGCCGACAGCACCGCCACGCGTTCGGCCATGGGGAAGCGGTCGGCGATGGACACCTGTAGGGTGACGCTCGCCCACGGCATCGCCGCCCCCGACAGGACCATGACCACCGCCAGCACCCCCACCGTGGGGGAGAGCCCCATGGCGGCCAGCAGCAGCCCGGCGACCGCCCACGCCGCGCAGAACACCGGCAGCCACGGACCGCGCGGGCGCAGGTTGCCCACCGCCAGGTTGCCCGCCACCGCGCCCACGGCCGCCAGCGCGGTCAGCGCCCCGTAGACGGCCATGCCCTCCTCGTGGACGGTGGTGAGCAGGATCGGCAGCCCCACGGCCGAGGCGGTGCCCGCCAGCTGCCCGGCACCGTTGAGCACCACCGCGACCGCCACCGACGGGTGGGAGCGCACCAGGATGCGCCATCCGGCGGCGGTGGCGCCGGGGTGCAGCGGGGGCGGCCGGGACGGCAGGGAACGCAGAGCGTGCCGGGACGGCGGTGGCGGGGAGCCGCCCGGCAGGGGCACCGCGCCGGAGTCGTACCGGCGCAGGGGAGCGCGGCCCAGTCCCGCGATCACCACCGCGCTCACCAGGAACCCCACGGCGGTCGCCCCGTAGAAGCCGACCTCGCTCACGACCAGCAGCAGCGCCCCGGCGGCCCCCGGGCCCAGGATCCGGGCCAGCCGGCCGGCCAGGTCCAGCAGCCCCATCAGCGGCCGCACCCGGTCGTCGTCCACCAGGGAGGGGGCCAGCGCGGGCAGCAGCGGCTCCAGCAGGGAGGACGCCGTCCCGACCAGGAGCGCCACCACCAGCAGCAGCACCACCCGCAGGTGCGCGGCGGCGTCCTCGGCCTGCGGCGTCGCGGAGCTCCGGGCCCAGGCGTCCAGCAGCGCCCAGGCCAGCGGCACCGCGGCCACGACCGCGGCGTACGCCAGCTGCACCAGGGCCAGCCGGCCCCAGGTGGCCAGGCGGGTCGTCAGCCGCCAGCCGAACGCGCCCATGAGGATGTAGGGGATCGACTCCAGGACCGCGACCAGGCCCATCAGGAAGGCCGACTCGGTGGCCTGCCACACCAGCCACATCACGGCCAGCGCGTACAGGCGGCCCCCCACCACGGCCAGGAGCTGCGCCGTCCACAGCGCGGCCACGCGCCTGTGCCGCAGCAACCGCAGGTAACCCACGCGCGTGCCTCCTGTGGTCGGTCCCGGGGGTCCGGGATCAGGGCCATGGGGCGGGCCCACTCCGGCGAATACCCGATACCCGGAGAAAAGCCCCGGATCCCCACTGTGGCCGAGGGGGTACGCGCACAGGTCGGTCACGGGCCGGTGCGCTGCCGGGGGGCGGGGGAGGACCGGCCGACACCACAGGGCCGGTGCCGGGGACGGGGGGACCGATGGCGCGCGGGGCGTTCGCCGACCACGACGCTGCGGGGAGGCGGTCGCTGTACCCGCCTGGCCGCCGGGGCGAGGCCGTGGTGCACGGCGGGGACATCCGGCGCCCGCCGGGCATCGCGGGCGACCGGCCCGTCGACACCCTGACGCGGGCCGCCGAGTACTACCGGGGCCCGGACCAGGCC
>NZ_JBJJBV010000258.1:0-9506 GCF_045446735.1 Nocardiopsis protaetiae | reverse complement strand
CCCCACCGGGGCCGCCCCGCGCTTCCCCCCTTGTCGGCGCGTGTGCCGTGTGCGAGGTGGCCGGTCTGGGCCCGCGTGCCCGGGAGGACTGGTGGGGTCTTCGGGCACGCGGGGGTTCGGGAGGCGGTGGGTCAGTCGCCGTGGGCGTAGCGGCGGCCCTGCTCACCGATGAGGGGCGCGCCCAGGGAGCGCTGGTGGGCGATGGCCTCGCCCTGGCGGCGGACGGCGTTCTTCTCCTCCTCGGTGAGGTCGTCGGGGATGGGGTCGTCGGCCGGGTCGGTGTAGCCGGGCTTGTCCATGTCCTGCTCCCTGGTGTGTGCGGTCTCGGTGGTGTCCGTGGTGGTGTGGTGGCGGGTGAGGAGGTCGCGCATGGTGGCGTGGTCGGGCGCGGCCAGACGCTCGTGGGGGTCGCCGGGTCCGGTCCAGCCCAGGGGCCGGTAGGCGACGACCTCTGTGCCGCCGTCGGGGGCCTGTTCCAGGGTGAGGACCCAGCGGCGGTGGATGAGGTCGTCCAGCATGCGCAGGGTCGGGTTCGGGCGCGGGGGCGGAACCCCGGGGGTTCCGGCGGGCCCGGCGGGTTCGGTGGTCACAGGGCCTCCAGGGGGCTGCGCCACACCAACGGCAGCGGGTGGGGGTCGCGGCCGGAGGTGACCGCGACCCGGGTCGTGCACCCGTCCGTCGCCGCGTACACCGCGTGGCCCTCCAAGGTCGGCCCGAGGTAGCGCAGTGGTACCTGGTGGGTGTGGGCCCAGAACCCGAGGGTCTGGATCGAGGAGAACTCGCGGATGTCGCAGACCCGGCGCATCAGGCGGCCCTCCCCAGGTTCCACTTCAGGATGCGGGCGGCGGCCAGGGAGTCCTTCCACAGCCCGTCCCGGTCGGCCGTCATGTGCGTGGTCCTGCGGAACGCTGCCGTGCGGGCCCGGAGCCGTGCGGCTGCCCGGCGCGCCGCCGGAGTCGGCCTTGCCGACCGGGTGTGAGCGCTGGTGCGGGTGCGGGCTCCTTCGCGCAGGGCCTGGATGCGGGGGCGGGAGGCCAGGGCGGCGGTGAATCCCGAGCCGGGCACCGACTCCGCAACCGCGTCCGCGATCGGGGTCGGCGCCGGGATCGGGGTGGCGATGGACCCAGGGAGCGGGTGCGACACCAGGGCCGTGGCCGGGTTCGCGATCGGGGTCGGTGCCAGTGCCGAGACCGAGACCGTGCCCGTGGCCGGGGAGAACACCGAAGTCGAGGCCGGGGTGGTGTCCATGCCCGCGATGGGGTTCGGCCCCGAGGCCGAGGTCGGTGCCGAGATGGGACCGACCACCGTACTCGCGGTCGGGTCCGACGCCAGGAGCACGGCTTTGGCGGTCGGGGGTTCGAGCCGCTGCTCCGGGCTGGTGCGGGGCTCCGGAACCCGGGGCGGGGTGAAGCCGGTGCCGCTGATCCTGCGGGGAAGCGGGGGCGGGAAGGCCGGCGACATCGGCGCCGGGGTGGGGGCCGAGGGCGGGGTGGTGGTGGAGGCCGTGCCGCCGACCCTGCGCGTTAGCGGTAGCGGAAAAGGGAGCACGGGCGGCACCGGCGCCGGGGGCGGGGCGGTGTGGGTGATCCACTGCCGCACCACCAGGGCCAGCGGCGCCAGGTCGCGCCCCGGGTGGGTGACGTACATACGGGCCCGGGCCGCCCGGCGAGGGCGGCGCCATCGCAGGGCTTCGCTGGCCAGCCAGCGGGCGGCCACGAGTTCGGAGCAGTTCAGGTAGCGGTATCGCGCCATGGGCGCACACCTCCGGTAGGGGTTGCCGCTGGATGAGAGCGGCAGCGGATGAATGCTCCTCCATGATGAACTTAGGAATCCAAAGTTTGCAAGCTCATGACAGGAATCCGATCACAGGATTCCGAAAGATGCCCTATTGAGAAGAACTGCCATACGATCGGCACGACCACCCCAGGGAGAGGCCCTATGACCAGGAGAATCAGCCCGACGGTTCGCCGACGGCGCCTGTCGGCGGTGTTGCGTCAGCTCCGCCACCAGCACGGCAAGACCCTGGAAGCCGTCGCCGACGAGCTGGAATGGTCGCGTGGACGGCTTGCGCACATGGAGGGCAACAAGTGGGTGCGGCCCGACCTGGGCAACATCCGCCAGCTGCTCGACTACTACGAGGTGACGGACGAGGCTGACCGGGAGGAGATCATCTCCTTGGCCCGGCAGTCGCGTGAGCGCGGGTGGTGGGCGAAGAAGTACCGGGACATCTTCGGCACCGACAGCTTGGTGGGCTTCGAGGAAGAGGCCTCCGTTATCTCCACCTGGCAGCCCGTGGTCATACCTGGGCTGCTTCAGACCGAGGGCTATGCCGCCGCCTCTGTCCGTGCGAGCCTGGCTCGCCCTTCCGAGGAGGTCACCCGCCGGGTCGAGGCCCGCATGACCCGCCAACAAATCCTGGCCAGTGACCAGCCGCCGACTGTCTGGGCGGTCATCGACGAGTCCGCACTCCACCGCATACCCATTGAGGACGGCGTCGCCGCAGGACAACTTCGGCACCTGATCGACATGGCGGAGGACCCCGACAACGAGGTGACGATCCAGATCCTCCCGTTCTCCGCTGGCCTCCACCCAGGCGTCAGTGGTCCCTGCGTCATCCTCGACTTCCCCGACGCGATGGATGCACCGATCGTCTACCTCGAATCGCGGACGGAAGGTCTGTTCCTGGAAGAGCCGAATGAAGTCAGCGAGTACCGGCTCGTGTTTGATCACCTCCAGGTCACAGCGCAGTCGCACGCTGATTCGATTCGCACCATGAAGAAGATCCACGACGCCTTGTAGAAAGCCGAACCATGCATGCACCCGAGCTGACTTTCCGGAAGTCCTCCTACAGCAGCACCGACCGTGACTGCGTTGAGGTCGCCGACTTGTCCACCGGTGGGGCCGCCGTGCGCGACACCCAGAACCGGGAGGCCGGGCACCTCACCTTCGCCGAGTCCGCTGAGTGGCGCGCGGTGCTGGCCGTGATCCGCGAGGCATAGGACACAACGAAAGAGGCCCCGACCAGTGGTCGGGGCCTCCTGCATTCATCCGAGGCAGAGTCTACAACTCAGCCTGGGACGTGACCACCAGATCCGCACAAGCACTTGAGTGGCCACTGCGCGCCAGGACGGTATGGGGGATAGGCGAAGGGGCACCAATCAGGGGAAAGACCGCTGACGGTCCACGAAACCCCTGGAGGAACTCCGGTGCATGCTGATAACCCCGGTCCCCTCGCTTTTCGCAAGTCGTCCTACAGCGGGTCCGGCGACAACTGCGTAGAGGTCGCTGACGTGCCGGGTGGGGCCGCTGTTCGTGACTCCAAGTGCCCCGACGCCGGACACCTGGCGATTGCGGCCGGGGAATGGTCGGCGCTGCTGTGGGCGGTTGCCCGCGAGACCGCATAAATACCTAGCGGCGGGAGCAGCCCGCCACTTTCCCTCGGCCTTCGCCGCAGGGGGTTGCCCACCTGCCTGGGGCCCTCAACCACAGCCCGGCCACCCGCCCGGGACCTCAGCCCCAGCCGGAGTACGTTGTGCCTCCCCCGCCGCGGGGGGTGACGGCCGCGGGAGGCCTCCGGCCCCGACCGAAGGGGGTGTCGGTAGAGCGGGACTCGGCCCGGTGTGCTGGGGGTGAGACAGCAAGAGCAGGTTTCCAGGCGGCCCGCCATCTGCGGAGGGCGGCGTAGGGGGCCGGTCTCGGTCGCGTTGGTCTCCACGGGTCACCGTTTGTGAACGTACAGACCCGTGCCGGGCGCGGAGCCGTCCCCACGTAGAAGGGGCGGCAGACCGGCAGGCGTATGCGTTGGACTCGCGTCCCGGGCGGTGGGGGTTGGTTCCAGGGGACGGGTCGGGGTCCGGCGGCACGCTCAGCCACACATGTCCAGGGAAAGAACGCTCCGACTGGGAACAGGCCGTTGCACAGACCTCGCTTGAAAGCCCAGCCACCCGCCGTAGTAACCCCGGCCCCAATCGCCCTCCCCGGACACAGGGGGTTTCGGTGCACGTGACCGCAACCCTCACCCCCGAACGTCGCCGCTCTCTGGCAGGCTCGAAGACGGAGAGGAGACACCCGCCGTGAAACCCACCCGCTTCATCGATGCCGCCCTGTGGTTCCCCGAAGCCGTGGAGACCGAGCCCTTCGGCTCCGGCACACTTGTCCACAAGGTGTGCGGCCGGATGTTCGCCCTGCTGCGGGAGGGGGACAACCCCAGTGTCAACCTCAAGTGCGACCCCTTGCACGCCCTGGAACTGCGCGACCGGTTCCCCGGCGGCGTCATCCCCGGCTATCACATGAACAAAGACCACTGGAACACCGTCACCCTCGACGGCACCGTCCCCGAGGACGAGATCCTGGAGATGCTGCGCGACTCCTACGTTCTCGTCGCCCGGAGTCTGCGCAAGGCCGACCGGGAACGTGTGCTGGCCGTACTAGGGGACGACTTCCCCGAACTCAGCGACGAGATGCCCGCCCCCAAGGCCGACTGACGGAGAACCGACGGAAAGGAGCCCAGTGCCGGTGTCCGAGGAGAAGCGCACCCCCGCCACTCGCGCCCCCGCCGTCGTCCAAGGCGTCCTGGAGCGCATCACCTACGCCAACGAGGAGACCGGCTACACCGTCGCCCGCGTCGACACCGGCCGCGGCTCCGCCGATCTCCTCACCGTCGTCGGCTCCCTCCTCGGCGTCCAACCCGGCGAAGCCATCCGCATGCACGGCCGCTGGGGCTCCCACCCCCAGTACGGCCGCCAGTTCCACGTCGACGACTACACCACCGTCCTCCCCGCCACCGTCCAGGGCATCCGCCGCTACCTCGGCTCCGGCCTGATCAAGGGCATCGGCCCCAAGATGGCCGAACGCATCGTCGGCCACTTCGGCACCGACTCCCTCGACATCATCGAACAGAAACCCCAGCGCCTCATCGAGGTCCCCGGCCTCGGCCCCAAGCGCACCAAGCTCATCGCCGACGCCTGGGAGGAGCAGAAGGCCATCAAGGAGGTCATGGTCTTCCTCCAGGGCGTCCAGGTCAGCACCTCCCTCGCCATCCGCATCTTCAAGAAGTACGGCGACGCCTCCATCGAGATCGTCCAGAAGGAGCCCTACCGCCTCGCCACCGACGTCTGGGGCATCGGCTTCAAAACAGCCGACACCATCGCCCAAGCAGTCGGCATCCCCCACGACAGCCCCCAGCGCGTCATGGCCGGCATCCAGTTCACCCTCTCCGAGTCCACCGGCGACGGCCACTGCCACCTCCCCGAGGAGAAGCTCATCTCCGCCGCCGTCAAGATCCTCGGCGTGGACTCCGGCCTGGTCATTGAATGCCTTTCTCAACTGATCCAGGAAGAAGGAGTGGTCCGCGAAGAGGTCCCAGGGCCCGAAGGCGAACCCGTCCGAGCCATCCACCTCGTCCCCTTCCACCGCGCCGAGGTCGGCGCCGCCGCCGGCCTGCTCACCCTCCTCAACCACCCCCACGACCGCATGCCCGCCTTCGCCGACGTCGACTGGGACGTCGCCCTCGACTGGCTGCACAAGCGCACCGGCACCGAACTCGCCGAGGAACAGCGCGCCGCCGTGATCCAGGCCCTCACCCGCAAGGTCGGCGTCCTCACCGGCGGCCCCGGCTGCGGCAAGTCCTTCACCGTCTCGTCCATCGTCACCCTCGCCGCCGTCAAGGGCGCCAAGGTGGTGCTCGCCGCCCCCACCGGCCGGGCCGCCAAACGCCTCACCGAACTCACCGGCCACGAGGCCGCCACCGTCCACCGCCTCCTGGAGCTGCGCCCCGGCGGCGAGGCCTCCTACGACCGCGACAACCCCCTCGACTGCGACCTCCTCGTCGTTGACGAGGCGTCCATGCTGGACCTCATCCTCGCCAACAAGCTCATCAAGGCCGTCCCGCCCGGCGCCCACCTCGTCCTCGTCGGCGACGTCGACCAGCTGCCCTCCGTCGGCGCCGGACAGGTGCTGCGCGACCTGCTCGCCGAGGACTCGCCCATCCCCAGCGTCCGCCTCACCCGGGTGTTCCGCCAGGCCCAGCAGTCCGGCGTGGTCACCAACGCCCACCGCATCAACCGCGGCGAGCCCCTGCTCTTCGAGGGCATGCGCGACTTCTTCCTCTTCCCCTGCGAGGAGTCCGAGGACGCCGCCACCATGGCCGTCGACGTCGTCGCCCGCCGCGTCCCGCGCACCTTCGGCCTGGACCCGCGCCGCGACGTGCAGGTCCTCACCCCCATGAAGGGCGGCCCGGCCGGCGCGGGCAACCTCAACACCGCACTCCAGGAGGCCCTGACCCCTCCCGGCGAGGGCGTTCCCGAACGCCGCTTCGGCGGCCGCATCTTCCGGGTCGGCGACAAGGTCACCCAGATCCGCAACAACTACGACAAGGGCGCCAACGGCGTCTTCAACGGCACCCTCGGCGTCGTCACCGGCCTGGACCCCGTCGCCCAGGAGCTGACCGTGCGCACCGACGAGGACGAGGACATCACCTACGACTTCGCCGAACTCGACGAGCTCGCCCACGCCTACGCCATCACCGTGCACCGCTCCCAGGGCAGCGAGTACCCGGCCGTGGTGATCCCCGTCACCACCAGCTCGTGGATGATGCTCCAGCGCAACCTGCTCTACACCGCCGTCACCCGCGCCAAACGCCTGGTCGTGCTGGTCGGTTCGCGCCGCGCCCTGGCCCAGGCGGTCCGCAACGCCTCCTCCGGCCGCCGCCACACCGCACTCGCGCACCGGCTGCGCGGCTACGCTCAGGGATCGTGGACCGAGACACCCCGACCACCGACGCCTCAACCGCCGACACCCTGATCGTCGTGGGCGCCGCCATCATCCGCGATGGCCGCGTCCTGGCCGCTCAGCGCGCCGAACCCGCCGCCCTGCGCGGCCGCTGGGAGTTCCCCGGCGGCAAGGCCGACCCGGGTGAGAGCCCGGCCGACGCCCTGGTGCGCGAATGCCGCGAGGAGCTGGGGATCACGGTCCGCGCCCGGGAGGCGGTCGGCGCCGACGTCCCCTTCCCGGCGACCCCGGGGCGCACCCGCCCGGCCGTGCTGCGGCTGCTGCGCGCCGACCTCGTCGACGGCGAGCCCCGCGCCCTGGAACACCTGTCCCTGCGCTGGCTCACCGCCGCCGACCTGGGCACTCTCGACTGGCTCCCGGCGGACGTGCCGTTCCTGGGACCGATCGGGAACCTACTGTCCCCACCCCGCGGCGAACCCCACAACAACACGCCCCACAACAACACACCCCGGAACGTCACCCAGAACGTCACCCACGACGACACACCCCGGAACGACACCCCCGACGAACCGCCCCCATCCGTCGAGTGAACTCTCGGCGCCCCCCGGGACGAATCACCCCGCCCACCGGGATGATTCACCCCTCCGGCGCCGTTGACCCTGTGGGCGTGATCGGGGTGACCTGTGCGTTTCCCGACCAGCCCCCCATGACCGCATAAACTGGCAACGGGCCGTGGCATCCTGCGGTCTCTACCCGGTATCAGGAGATCGAGACTTTTCCATGTCCACCGTCACGCCCGTCCAGGGCTCCGCCCGCCGTAGCGACCTTCGCAACGTCGCCATCGTGGCCCACGTCGACCACGGTAAGACGACCCTTGTGGACGCCATGCTCTGGCAGTCCGGTGTCTTCCGCGAGAACCAGGACGTGGACGACCGCGTGATGGACTCCAACGACCTGGAGCGCGAGAAGGGCATCACCATTCTCGCCAAGAACACGGCCGTCCACTACACCACGCCCGAGGGCGAGGACGTGGTCATCAACATCATCGACACCCCCGGCCACGCCGACTTCGGCGGCGAGGTCGAGCGCGGCCTGTCGATGGTCGACGGCGTCGTCCTGCTCGTGGACGCCAGTGAGGGCCCGCTCCCGCAGACCCGCTTCGTGCTCCGCAAGGCCCTCCAGGCCAAGCTCCCCGTCATCCTCGTCATCAACAAGGTGGACCGGCCCGACAGCCGCATCGCCGAGGTCGTGGACGACACCTACGAGCTGTTCATGGACCTGGACGCCGACGAGTCCCAGATCGAGTTCCCGATCGTCTACGCCTGCGCCCGCGACGGCAAGGCCTCCCTGGAGCGCCCGGCCAACGGCACCGTTCCGGACAACGACAACCTGGTGCCGCTGTTCAGCACCATCCTGAACACCATCCCGGCGCCCGAGTACGTCCCGGACGCGCCCCTCCAGGCCCACGTCACCAACCTCGACGCCTCCCCGTTCCTGGGCCGCCTGGCGCTGTGCCGCGTCCAGCAGGGCGAGCTGCGCAAGGGCCAGCAGGTCGCGTGGATCCGCACCGACGGCACCACCCAGCAGGTCAAGATCACCGAGCTGCTGATGACCGACGGCCTGGAGCGCAAGCCCGCCGAGAAGGCCGGCCCCGGCGACATCGTCGCCATCGCCGGTATCGAGGACATCATGATCGGCGAGACCCTCGCCGACCTGGAGAACCCGGTCCCGCTGCCGCTCATCACGGTGGACGAGCCCGCCATCTCCATGACCATCGGCACCAACACCTCGCCGCTGGTCGGCAAGGTCAAGGGCGCCAAGGTCACCGCCCGCCTGGTCAAGGACCGCCTGGAGAAGGAGCTCGTCGGCAACGTCTCGCTGCGCGTGCTGCCCACCGAGCGCCCCGACGCCTGGGAGGTGCAGGGCCGCGGCGAGCTGGCGCTGGCCATCCTGGTCGAGCAGATGCGCCGCGAGGGCTACGAGCTGACCGTCGGCAAGCCGCAGGTGGTCACCAAGGTCATCGACGGCAAGGTCCACGAGCCGGTCGAGCGCCTCACGGTGGACGCGCCCGAGGAGTACATGGGCGCCATCACCCAGCTGCTCAGCGTCCGCAAGGGCCGCATGGAGAACATGGTCAACCACGGCACCGGCTGGGTGCGCATGGACTGGCTGGTGCCCTCCCGCGGCCTCATCGGCTTCCGCACCGAGTTCCTCACCGAGACCCGCGGCACCGGCATCGCCCACCACGTGTTCGAGAAGTTCGAGCCGTGGTTCGGCGAGCTGCGCACCCGCCCCAACGGCTCCCTGGTGGCCGACCGCTCCGGTGCGGCCGTGGCCTTCGCGATGTTCAACATCCAGGAGCGCGGCACGCTGTTCGTGGAGCCGGGCACCGAGGTGTACGAGGGCATGATCGTCGGCGAGAACGCCCGCGCCGACGACATGGACGTCAACATCACCAAGGAGAAGAAGCTCACCAACATGCGCTCGGCCACGGGCGACGAGCTGGTGCGCCTGGTGCCGCCGCGCAAGCTGTCCCTGGAGCAGGCCCTGGAGTTCTGCCGCGAGGACGAGTGCGTGGAGGTCACCCCCGAGCACGTGCGCATCCGCAAGGTCATCCTGGACCAGAAGGAGCGCGGGCGCATCACCGCCAACAAGAAGCGCCAGCAGCGCTAGGGGACTCTTTCCTCGCAGGTTCCCCGCCGGTGGGCGGGCCGCGCGGCGGCCCGCCCACCGGCGTTTTCGGCGCAGGTCACCCGGGTAGACCGCTATGACATGAA
>NZ_JBJJBV010000257.1:0-17291 GCF_045446735.1 Nocardiopsis protaetiae | reverse complement strand
GGCCGCCCGTGCCTTCCCCGAAGGCGGCCCCGGCGGGTGCGGTCGCGGAAGCCCGTGGGCGGGTGCTGGGAGTCGCCCCCTGGGAGGGTGCGTCGCGGCCGCACGGTCAGAGGTCAGAGGGGGCGGCGGTCCACCAGGGCGCGCACGGTGATGGGGGTGGCGGCGCCGCCCTCCCAGTCCCAGTACAGGGACAGCTCCTCGACGGTGCGCAGACCGCCCGAGCGGGGACGGGCGAGGGGGAAGGAGCACACCCCGGACGGGCAGGGGGCGGCCCCTTGGTCGGTGACCGATACCTGGAGGTCGAACCGGCCGCGCACGATCTCCAGCTCCGCCCGCCCGCCGGGCAGCCCCGAACGCGTCCACCGGTGGGCGTTGTGGACCAGGGCCACCGCGATACGGGCGACCCGGTCGGCGACCTCAGCGGTGTCGTCGGTCTGGCGGTGCGCCCACGCGTGGATGTGCGCGGTGTACCAGGTGGTGTCGTTGGGGTCGGCGGCCGGGATGTGCAGGGCCGCCACGTCACCGCGGCAGGTGCGTTTGGGCAGCGGGGTTTTCAGAACCGGGGGCTCTGTGCCGGTCGCGGCGGGGGCGGTAGGCTGCATGTCGTCTTCACCTCGGTTGGTTCGGGGTGGGGCACCTGGCCTCGGCAGCCGTCGCAACCGGCCGCCGGGGCTTTTCTTGTGTCTGAACGCCTCTTGTGATGACGACTATGCACAACCCCAGTTCAGGGCGCTATGACAACATGAAAACTGTTCTCTGATGAATCTGTCAGTGGCAGAAAGTCGCGACATGTTGTTCACTGTTGCCATGCCCAAAGACGTTCATCCCAAGTGGGTTCCGTTTGGCAAGCATGTTCGGAAGCTCCGTGAAGAGCGGGGGCTATCTCTGGCCGACGTCGGCGAACGGCTCGGTGTCACAGGATCGATGGTCGGCGCTATCGAACGCGCCACACGCCCGCCAAGGCGCCCACATGTGGACAAATTGGAAGCGCTGTTCGCAACAAACGGTGAGCTTCTGAGTTTTTGGAAGGACACCAAGATCGAAGGGGTGATCCCCGAGCAGTTGCGGAACGCTTTGTCCCTGGAGCGGAAAGCAACCCAGATCCGGGAGTATCAATCCATCATCTTCCCCGGCGTGACCCAGACGCCGGATTATGCGCGTGCCCTGATCAAAGCGCGAACACCTGAGGCCACGGCCGAGGAGGTCGAGGAGATCGTCCACGCTCGTGTCGTCCGGTTGGACGCTCTGAAGCAGCGTTCGGTCAGGATGTGGTTCCTGGTGGATGACGTCGTGCTGGCTCGCCCCGTTGGCTCCCGGGAAGTTCTCGCCGAACAGCTCGCGTGGGTCGAAAAGCTGGTCAAGGGCGGTACGATCCGGTTCCAAGCCATCCCCCTTGAGGGAGCGCCGGGCCTTTGCGCTCCTTACCGTGTCGTGGACTTGGGGCCACGTCGGCAGGCCCTGTACCTAGAGCACGCCATGGGGGGTGAGATCGTAGACACGGAGAAGACCGTGAGGGACGCGTTCGATCTGTTCAGTGCGATGCAGGGCGAGGCGCTTTCAACACGGGCGACTCTTGAGCTGATCAGTCGGATTAAGGAGCAGCAGGCCGCATGAACGAGTGGCACAAGTCGAGCTACAGCGACGGTGGCGGCGGCAACTGCGTGGAGGTCGCTGAAGGGCGTAAGACTCTGGTCCGCGATACGCAGAACCGGGAGCTGGGCCACCTCGGGTTCGAGGCCGGGGAATGGGCCGCGCTCCTGAACACCCTCACGAAGTAGCAGCTGCGCGAACAGAACCGGCCCCCGCCAGAGATAGTGGCGGGGGCCGGTCGTATGTCGCGACGCATCCGAGGCTATCCGTTAGTCAACCCGCGGAGTGAGGACCATGGTCAGGTGTCGACGTGTGCCGCCCATGCCTCGGCGGCCTCGGCCATCGCCTCCAACCATGTCTCCTCCGGCCACCGGTCTGCGAACGAACGCTGGAGCGCCGCGTTCGCTCGTGCGAACACCCGCACCGCAGCCTCGTCACCCTTCCAACCGTCCACCCCGGACACCCGACCCTTCACCTCGGCCGGCGAACAACCCGCTGACACGAGCTGCACCGCCAGACACGTGAGGGAGACCACCGGTGAGGCAAGGGTGGGCCACGACCAGTCGACCAGCCACACCCGCCCCTCGGGGGAGATCAGGACGTTTCTGGGATGTAGATCGGTGTGCGTCAACGTGTCGCCACGCAGCAGATGACGGTCCTCCTGCGGGGTGAACCGGTCCCACCGAGTCTCCTCCCACCCGACCACATTCGCCGGGACGGGGAGGGCCGCGATGCTGTTGAGGGCTTCCACGAGCAGCGGCAGATCCGCCGACCCCGGCCCGAAGTCCGCGTATCGGCCCCCCACCTTCTCGAACCCCAGCGCCACCCACCCGTTACCGCGAGCCTGCCACAACAAAGCAGGGGACAGGCCGCCGCTGTGAGCCGCCATCTCCGCTTCGCGGAGGGCTTCGTCCAAGCGGCCTCCCGGCCGGTCCGGTACGGCCTTGACGAACACCTCTTGGCCGGTGCCGGTGGTGATGATGGTAGTGGTGGCGTTGCTGTGCCCGTCGCCGATGGGGGTCGTGGTGCGGATGCTTCCCACCTGCGACGCGATCAACTTTTCGAGTTCAGGCGTCATCGTCGGTTCTACCTTCGGGGCATGCATCCGCTGTCGGGAACGCCGGGCGAACACCACCGGTCCGGGCCGCACGGTTTCGTCGGTGCCGGGGGAGGGGCCGGTTCGTCGTCCTTCTTGGCCGCGGTGATCGTGTCCCGGGCTCGGGCCATCGGCACCCCGGCGAGGATATCGGCCAGCAGGGTCTTCTGGGCGTTGCCGACACCCATCCACGCGGACATGATGCACGGCGACACGGTGCCATCGGGTCCCACTGACGCCCGGCCGTCGCCGCACGCCCCGCACAGCCCGGACAGGTCCTCACCCGTGCCGGGGTTGCCTCGGCCGAACGGGCGCACACGGTCGACGCCGATCCGCTCGATGCCGAGCGCTTCGAGGTCCGCGCGGGTCTCCTCCACCCCCTCCCCGTCCGGGGTGATGATTGAGTCCCGAAGGCGCACGCCCTGTTCGATGGCGCTGATGATGTTCGCCCGGGTGTGCCGGTGGGAGGCCGGGCGGCCGGTCATCGTGTTGTGGCGGTCCGGGATGTGGCTGTAGTACGACGTCGCCACCGACGCCCGTGAGTGAGCGAGCAGCTCCCACCAGGCGTCGGCCACCTTGATGAGGTTGGAGTACACCTCGACGTGCAGGTCGGCGTCCAAGGCCCGGCGGGCGATGTCCAGCGCGTCCGGGTGCAGGGTGGGTTCCCCGCCGATGAGCTGGACGAGTTCGACGCCCGCGAGGGCGGCCTGGTCCACGACCGCGAACCAGTGCTCGCGGGTCATGGTGCCGTGGTCGCCTGTGGGCCCGGAGGAGTTGTAGCAGTGCGAGCACGCGAGCTGGCACTTGCGGGTCAGGTCGAGCCACAGCATCCGCGCTGCGGGCGCCGCGGGGGTGGGGGTGTATTCGGTTATGGTCACAGGGTTTCTCCCGTGGGTTGCGGTGTGAGGCACCACACGGAAAACCGTAACCCACGGGGCACTCGCTGTCACCGGATCGGCAGAACCCGGACACGTGACCGCCCTGCTGGGAGTGGAACGCGCTCCTGAGCACCATCAGCACCAGGTGACACCTGCGTCCGGACCGGTTCAGGGCAGGGCCAGGTTCACCGCAGGCGCGTGTCCGGGGTGTCCACCCACAGGTGCGTTCCCTCCACGTCCACGGTCACGCCGAGCCGGTCCCGGCCCGGCCGACCGGTCCGCTGCCACACCTCCCACGCGGTGCCGACCTCCGCCCACAGGTCCCGCGACCCGTCGCGCTTGGCCTCGTACGGTTCCCCCGCAGGGGTGTACTCGCCCAGCACCCACGACCCGTCCGGGGTCGCCACATGGACAGAGGCTTCCCCGGCCCACTCCGACCGGTCCTCCGCAGCCTCATAGACCACATACCGCAGCTCCGGCACCAGATGCCCCAGGACGAGCTGCCACCCCTGGTTCCGATAGGCGACGACCCGCGGGTTCACCTCCGTGGTGCCCTCACGCACCGTGGAAGCGTCCTCGTCCACCAGATCCCGCGCCCGGCGACGGTCGGAACGTTGCGCCCGCAGCACCATGAACGCCGCGTCCCCGACGACACGGCCGTGTGCGACACGGCCTTCGGCGACCTCCAGCCGCAGCAGCACCCCCGGTGTATTGCCCACCTCGAACGGGGTCACGACCACCCCGCCCGGCCGGACCTGCCGAACCCACGCGTGGGGCACCGCCCCGCGCGCCGCGACCGTGGCGAGCAGCCGGTCGAACCCGCCCTCGCCCTGTTCCCTTCGGGACCGTCGGCGAGCGCGGACAGGGTCATCCCGTCGTCGTCCAGCACGGTCGGTGTGTACCCGGCACGGGTGAGGTTGCCGATCGCGGTCTCGGCCAGCCCCTTGTCGACCTCCACCGACACCACCGCCCCCTCTCCCAGGGCGTGGCACAGAAGCGCGGTGTTGTACCCCGTCCCCGTCCCGATCTCCAACACCCGGTGCCCGGGCCGGGCATCAAGCCACTGGAGCATGTCCACCACGAGCGACGGCTGGGAGATGCCGGAGGTGCGCAGCCGCCCCCATCCCTCCTCGCCGTTGGGCCCTCCCGCCGGATGGCCGTCGTCCACCTGCGTGGCCAGGGCGTAGTCCTCATGGACCCATCGGGCCCGGTCGGGGTCATCGCGGCCGACCGGACGGAAGAACCCCGGATCGTCGGCCGCGGTGATCCACACGGTGTCGGGGATGAACGCGGCCCGGTCGACGTCCAGGAGCGCCCTGTGCCACCGGGGTTGGATGACCTGGCCCGCAGCGGTGAGGGCACGGGCCAGACGGAGGCCGGGAGGACTCACGTGCCAGGGTCCTTGCCATCGCCGGATTGGGAAGGCAGCGGTTCGCTTCCGTGCTTCTTGGGGTCGGTGCCGTCGCCCGCGGCGCTCCCCCCGCTTCCGGTGTCGGCGCTGTCGGGTTTCTCGTGCCTGCCCATGACGGGACCTCCTGGGGGTGTGCGGACACGGTCAGCGGAACTGTAACCCGAATGGCACTGGCCGTCACCGGATTGGCGGAACCCGGACACACGAAGTGGTCGCGGCCCCGGGCGGGCGGCCGGGGCCGGCACCGGTCAGCGGGGGGCGCCCATGAGGCCGATGTCGACGGACTGAATGGTCCCGTCGCCACTGAACAGGACGCGGGCCTCGTAGAGGCCGAACAGGCCGCCGAGTGCTTCGGGCCCGTAGATGTTCAGGGTGGGCAGACCGAAGGCCTCGAAGTAGCCGCGTGCGAGGGCGCGCATGCCGCGGCGCAGGTGCTCGCGGGGAGCGACCGGGTGCAGCAGGTTCGCGGCACTCAAAATCACGTCGGAGACACGGCCGAGATCGGCGCCGGCGGCCGGGACCGCCGGGTCGGTCACCGCCACGTAGCGGGTGCGTCCCCCCTCCACCGGAAGGGCCACAACGCCGCGACCCGATCCCAGGTCGGCGGCGGTGCGGGTCAGGATGTCGACGACATTGCCCGGGCGCCGGTGCCCCGACAGGTCCACGACGTCGGCCGCGAACTCGGGGTGGCCGCCGTCGCGGGCCGCCGCCCGCAGCAGATCGGCTCCCTCCCAGTCCGACCACTCCCAGGTGGCGGCCGCGGGGTCGAGGACACCGATCTCACGGCCCGCGACCACGACCGGACCGGGGGCATCGGCCTCTGTCTCATAGCTCAGGGTGGCGGTGTCGGCATCCCAGGCAGGCCCCTCCTGGGTGGTCCACCCCGCCTCGCTCAGGTGATCGCCCAAGGCCGGGTCCTGGGCGAGGGCGTGCGCCAGGCGGGGCAGCACCGTCGGCAGCAGCCCCGCGGGGAACGGCTCCAACTGCTGTCCCGCACCGGTCCGCCGCAGGCCGATCGGCGCGGCGCCCGGCCCCGGCAGCGGCTCGCCCCCGTCCGGGCCGGTGACCTCCACCCCGTCGAGGGTGTCGTTCTCACCGATCCGCGCCGTGAGGACGTTGCCGTTGTCGAAAACGCCGCGGATCTCGCCCGCACCGACGTTCTCGGTGAGCCCGTGGTGGGCGAGGTAACCCAGCACGACCACGGTGGCGTACCCGCCCTCCCCGTCCCAGGCCGGATCACCGAAGAGCAGCGAACCGGTGCGCAGGAACTCCTGAGTCCTGGCCCCCGGCCGGGCGTAGGGGACCGCGGGGTCGGTCACCACGAGGAAGGTGCGGGCGCGCCCCGCGTGGTTGAAGATCACCAGCCCCCGGGCCCCCAGCACCCCCATGGCGGCCAGCGCCAGGTGGTCCGAGCCCAGCCGCGGGTCGGGCAGGTGGTTCAGGTCCACCAACCCCTCGGTGAACTCGGGCGCGCCCGCCCCGGCGACCAGGTCGCGCAGCCGCTCCGCCTCCGCGATGGCCGGCGACCCCTCGAAGTGCGGGTTGGCCCACCCCCACAGCCACGTGCCGTCCTCGGCGTAGCTGCCCAGCAGCCCCGTCCCCAGCTCGTACCCGCCCCGCCGTACCGTGCCCGCCGCGAAGTCGGTCTGCACGTCACCGTCCGGGACGAGCTCATCGAACAGGTTGTACTGCTCCAGCACCCACCCCAGGTGCGGTCGGGCGAGGTCGTGGAATTCCCGGCTGTAGAACGGGCGCATGGGTGTGGTGTCTCCGGATCTCACGTCAGGGTCTGTCGGCGGCGGGTACGACGCCGGGCGCACCCGTCCGGTTCTCCGCCCCACCCCCGCGCCCGCCCCCGGCCGCGACGGATCAGGGCCTCAGACACGGCACAGGACGGTGCCGCGGGGGATGACGAACACCGCGTCGGGATCCCGGCTCCAGGCCGCCCACCCCGCCGAGATGCCTTCCAGGTCGGCCGGGGTGGCGAACCCCTCCGCGACGGCCTGGCGGGCCAGGTCCGACTCCAGGATGCGGCGCGACCACATGCCGCCCCACCAGGAGCGGCGCTCGGGGGAGGAGTGGTCCCACACCTCGGCGGCGTATTCGACGTCCTCGAACTCGGCGGTGCGGGCCCAGGCGCGCAGCCGCCGCCCCGCGTCCGGCTCCCCGCCGTTGGCGCGCGCCACCCGCTGGTACAGGTCCATCCACGCGTCCAGCTCCGGCAGCCGCGGGAACCAGTACATCCCCGAGTAGTCGCTGTCGCAGGCCGCCACCACCCCGCCCGGGGCGGTGACCCGGCGCATCTCGGCCAGCGCCCGCACCGGGTCGGCCACGTGCTGCAACACCTGGTGGGCGTGCACCACGTCGAACGAGGCGTCGGGCAGGTCCAGGTCGTGGACGTCGCCGACCCGGAACTCGATGTTCTCCGCGCCCTCCTTCTCGGCGGTGGCCCGGGCCAGCTCCACCGCCTCGGCCGAGGCGTCCAGCGCCACCACCCGCCCCGGCGCCACCCGCGCGGCCAGGTCGATGGTGATGGTGCCCGGCCCGCAGCCGACGTCCAGCAGCGAACGCCCCGGGGTCATCTCGGCGAGCGCGTACCCCGCCGAGTTGGCCGCGTTGCGCCAGCGGTAGGAGTCGGTGACCGAGGGGTGCTGGCCGTGGGTGTAGCGCGTCATGATCGCCCTTTCCGTCGGGGGACCGCCGTGGTCGCGGTGCCCCCGACCCTACACCCGCCGTCTCTAAAAGTGAGATGGAAATATCACTATGTGAGACGTCAATCCCGGACGACCCGCTCCACCAGGTCCAACAGCGCGGCCGTCCCCGCCGCGTCCCCCAGGACCACCAGCCGCAGGCTGCGCGCCCCCGGGTCGTGCACCGCCTGGACGTGGATCCGCGGCCGCCCCTGCCCCGGCGTGGCCGCCGCCGCGGTGACCAGCGTCGTCACCCGGTCGGCCCGGTCCCGGTCCACCCCCTCCAGGCGCACCACCGTCGACACCTCCACCGACACCGGCCCCGACGGCTCGGCCGCCTCCACCGGGCCGCCGCCGAACGCCTCCAGGTCCTCGCGGCGGATCCGGTACTGCTTGCCGATGCGCGTGGCCGCCAGCCGCCCGTCGCGGATATAGCCGCGCACGGTCTTCACGTGCAGCCCCAACAGCTCCGCCACCTGGTCCACCGAGTAGTACCGCTGCTCCACAAAACATCCCTTCACCACCGGATATCCCCTGATCATAGGGCGCCACAGGGCAGGATGAGGGAGCTTGGAAACATCTGAGAAAAACCACCGGGACCGCGATGAGTTCCGCCCCGGCCCCGGGTCTGTACCTGTGACGGAGCAACACGCACCCGAAGGGAAACGACCATGACCGAGCTCAAGATCACCCCGTGCCTGTGGTTCGACGGCCAGGCGGAGGAGGCCGCGAACTTCTACGTGGGCGTGTTCGACGACGCCCGCATCCTCAAGGTCGTCCACAACGGCCCCGGCATGCCCGGCTCCGAGGGCTCGGTCCTGACCGTCGACTTCGAGATCCAGGGCCAGCGGATCACCGCCCTCAACGGCGGCCCGGAGTTCACCTTCAGCGAGGCGTTCTCCCTCCAGGTCCCGTGCGCCGACCAGGCCGAGTCCGACCGCTACTGGTACGCCCTGCTGGAGGGCGGCGGCCAGGAGAGCCAGTGCGGGTGGCTCAAGGACCGCTACGGGTTCTCCTGGCAGGTCTTCCCGCGCGAGCTCGACGACCTGGTCTTCGACCCCGACCCCGCCCGGTCCGAGCGCGCCACCAAGGCCATGCTCTCCATGGGCCGCATCGACATCGACGAGGTGCGCCGCGCCGCCGACGCCGGCTGACCGGCCACCGCGGGCCGCCATCGAGGCCCTGCACCGAACAGCGGGCCCGTGCGGCCGGGGCGCGCCTGCCCGGCCGTACGGGCCCGCCCGTGTCCGTATCCGTGTCCGTGTCCGCTGTGCCTCACACCCGGATGAGCGTCAGGTACGCCATCCCCATCACCTCGCGCCAGCCGTCGACGCGGGCGACGCGGTGCCGCTCGGAGACGGCGCGGATCTCCTCGGCGTCGGGGGAGTCCGGGTTCTCCAGCAGCCACTCCTCCCACCCCGCGGCGTGCCGGTTCTCGAAGTCGTCCCACTCCTCCAGCGAGGCCTGCGACAGCGCCCGCAGCCGGAACCCGTAGGACAGCGCCAGGTCCACCAGACCGCGCATCGTCCGGTACTGCCCGCGCGGGGTGTCGTACATGGCCGCGAGTTCGGCGTCGGTGGGCTCGCGCAGCCAGAAGCACTCGCCGAACAGCAGCCGCCCGCCCGGCCGCAGCATCCCCGACAGCGCCTCCAGGGCGTTGGTGGTGTGCACGACCGGGTCGCCGCCCCAGGCGTGGGTGGAGCCGATGTTGAACACCACATCCGCCCACCCGTCGCCCTCCACCACCCTCAACGGACGGCCTCCGGCCCCAGTCCCTTCCCCATCGTCGCCCTCCACCACCCTCAACGGACGGCCTCCGGCCCCAGTCCCTTCCCCATCGTCGCCCTCCACCACCCTCAACGGACGGCCTCCGCCCGCAGCCCCTTCCTCGCCACCGGCCCACGCCCCGGCGTCGCCCACCACCAGCTCCACCCGGTCGGCCAGCCCTCGCTTCTCGGCGTTGGCGCGCCCGTGTGCGATGGCGCCCTCGCCCAGGTCGATGCCGAACCCGGTGGCGGTCGGCGCCCCCTCCAGGGTGCGCAGCAGCAACTCCGCCCACCCGCACCCCACGTCCACCACGTGCTTGCCGTCGAGCGGCCCCAGGGTGTCGATGAGGCGGGCCGCGTGGGCGTCCGAGAGCGGCCCGTTGAAGTCGCAGTCGCGGTGCAGGGGAGGAAGCGCAGGAGTGACCATCCGCGCAGGTTCCCACGCGCCCCGCCCGCTGTCATCCGGTTTTCCCACCGCCGACGGCCCTTGCCGCCACCCCCCGGGGCCGGTCAGCCGCGGCCCCCGCGCGCCCCCGGGGCCCCGCCGCTCCCGCGCCCGGGGGCGGTGAGCGCGCAGTCGCCGCAGTAGCCCGACCCGGGCACCCGGTAGTACAGGCAGCAGGTGGTGCGCCGGAACACCGCCGCCCCGGCGGTGTCGCGGCCGGTGTAGGAACCGGTCCCGGCCAACGGCGGGGCCGCGGTCAGCAGGCGCACCACCTCCTCGGCGCGCCCGCGCACCGCGGGCCGGTCCAGGCCCAGCGAACGCGCCGCCCCCGCCAGCGCCGAGGCCGTGTTGCCGCGCAGCAGCCCCGGCGCCACCCGGTCCAGGGACGCCGCGACCGGCTCCAGCACCCCGGCCAGGACCGTGTCCGCGAGGTGCGCGGCCACCGCCGCGGGCTCGGGCGCGATCGCCTCCGCCCACCGCTGCGAGGTGCGCAGCACCACCGCCCCGGCCGCGTCCGGGTCCCGGTGGAAGGCGTCCGCCCGCAGCGCCGCCCCGTGGCACAGCGCCGCGGCCAGCACCGGCGACAGCAGCCGGGTGGCCAGCCCCTGCTGGAAGAGCGAGGCGCCCACCCGCCACTCCACCTCCCGCGCCGGGACCCCGGCGAACCCCGCCAGGCGCTCGCGCACCCGCTCCACCTCCGCCTCCACCTGCCCCGGCCCGGGCGCGCCCAGCGCCCGCCACCGGGGCCCGGGCGGCTCCGCCTCCAGGGCGAACAGCATGTTGATCCGGCCGATGTCGACCAGCACCGGGACCACCTCGACGCGCCCGTCCCCCACCCCGGCTCCTCCCCCTCACCGACCCTGTACTCCCCGGGTAGTGCCAACACCACCCCGTGTCCACGTGCTGATGGGATCGTGTCCCGACCGGACCCGAACCTAGATTGGGATACGTGACCGGCCACAGCACATCCCTCGCCCGCCCCGGCGGCCACGGCGGCCCGCCCGAGGCCCCCGCCGGGCTCGCGCGCGCCATCGCGGCGGCCCACGGGGCGCCCTGGCGCACCCGCGCGGTCGAGGTCGCCCACCTGATGACCTCGTTCTCGCTGTCGCTGTTCTACCTGATCCCCGCGCTCCTGCTGGTCGTCTCCGCCTCCTGGGTGGGGTTCATGATCGCCCCCGGGGGAGAGGACCCCTGGCGGGAGGGCCTGGACGGCCTCTTCACCAGCGCGCTGACCATGCTGGTCCTGCTGCCCGCCGCCGCGACCCTGCTCGCGAGGCTGGCCTGCCGGGTGCAGCGGCACCGGCTGAGCACGGTCTTCGGGATCGTGGAGACCGCCCCGCCCGACCCGCTGGCCCCCCACGGCCGCTGGTCGCGGCTGTGGCGGTTCGTGTTCGGCCGCGAGTCCTGGTCCATGGTCGTCTACACCACCGCCGCCGGGCTGCACGGGCTGCTGTTCGGCGGGGCCGTGGTGGTCCTGGTGGTGTGCGGACTGGCCGTCGCCGTCGGCGCCCTGGTCGGCATCGTGTTCATCCTCGTCCAGGGCCAGCCCTCGGACCTGGTCGGACCGCTGACCCAGGTGGTGCTGGCCCCGCTGGCCGTGCTCGTCGGGGTGCGCCTGACCCCGTACGCGGTCTCCACCGAGGTGGCGCTGCACCGGGCCCTGCTGTTCGACGCCCCCGAGGTGCGCATGCGCCGCCGCCTGTCCCACGTCCAGGACAGCCGCCTGCGCATGGTCGACGCCGCCGAGGCCGAACGCCGCCGCATCGAACGCGACCTGCACGACGGCGCCCAGCAGCGGCTGCTCGCCCTCACCCTGACGCTCACCCGGGCCCGCGCCCGCGTGGGCACCGACCCCGGCGCCGCCCTGGAACTCATCACCGAGGCCCAACGCGAGTCCCGCGAGGTCATGGAGGACCTGCGCGAGGTCGCCCGCGGCCTGCACCCGCGGGTGCTCACCGACCGCGGCCTGCCCGCCGCCCTGCCGGTGGCCGCCGGGCGCTCGCCCGTCCCGGCCAAGGTCGAGGTGGACCTGCCCGAGCGGCCCTCGGCGCGCGCCGAGGGCGTCGCCTACTACGTGGTGTGCGAGGCGCTCACCAACGTCGCCAAACACTCCGGCGCCGCCCGCGTCACCGTCTCCGCGCACCGTGTGGAGCGGCCCGCCCGCCGCGGCGGCGACCTGCTACGGGTCGCCGTCACCGACGACGGCGCGGGCGGCGCCGAACCCGATTCCGGCAGCGGCCTGTACGGGCTGTGGGACCGGGTGGACGCCGTCGACGGCGTCCTGACCGTGCACAGCCCGGCCGGGGAGGGCACCGTCCTGACCGCCGACATCCCTTGGGAGGCATGAGAACCGTGTTCCACGGCCACGACGCGCGAACGGTCCCCTACGGGGCCGCACAGGAGACCGGCGCCCCGGGCGAGGGGCCGCGGGTGATCATCGCGGAGGACTCGGTGCTGCTGCGCAGCGGCATGGTCCGGCTGCTGGAGGACGCCGGGGTGCACGTGCTGGCCCAGGTGGGCGACGCCGACACCCTGATGGACGCGATCGGCGACCACCCGGACGTGGACCTGTGCCTGGTGGACATCCGCATGCCGCCCACGTTCTCCGAGGAGGGCATCAAGGCGGGCATCCGCATCCGCGAGGAGCACCCCGACGTGGCGGTGCTGCTGCTGTCCCAGCACGTGGTGAGCCGCTACGCCGCCGAGCTGTTCGGCGGGCGCGACATGTCCAAGGTCGGCTACCTGCTCAAGGACCGGGTCGCCGACATCGACGAGTTCCTCACCGTGCTGCGCCGGGTGGCCGGCGGCGGCGCGGCCATCGACCCCGAGGTGGTGTCGCAGTTGCTCAGCGGGCACCGGGGCAGCGCCCTGGACCGGCTCACCCCCAGGGAGACCGAGGTGCTGGAGGTGATGGCCCAGGGGCTCAACAACGCGGGGATCGCCTCCCGGCTCACCGTCACCGAACGCGCCGTGGAAAAGCACATCCGGTCGATCTTCACCAAGCTCGACCTGGGCCAGGACGACCACGACCACCGCAGGGTGCAGGCGGTCCTGCACTACCTGCGCGACCACGACCGGAACTGACCGGCACCGGGACACAAGGGGGCGAGAGCCCGAACGGAAAGGGAAGACAGTGACATTCAAGGCGCGGGGGCTGTACGCCTCGTCGAGCAAGGAACCCCGCAGCGGGTTCCGCATCGGACCGTGGCTGGTGCTGGGCGGCGTCCTGGTGGTGGCCCTGATCGCGGTGACCGTGGTCTCGGTGCTGGGCAGCGTGGGGGTGGACCGGGGCGACCGGCAGGACTCCTTCGCCGCACCCGAGCGCGTGGTCATCGAGAACAGCACCGGCGGCCGGGTGACCTTCACCGCCGCCGAGGGCGACGAGGTCCAGGTGGCCCGGGAGCTGCGCGGCACCCCCCTCACCGAACCCGACGAGGAGATCGAGCCCGACGACGTGACCCTGAGCATCGAGGCCGACTGCACCGGGGTGTGGTTCCTGGGCGGCTGCTCGATCGACTACGACATCGCGGTGCCCGCCGGGGTGGAGGTGCAGGTGGAGACCATCGGCGGCGAGGTCACCGCCACCGGCCTGGACTCCGGGGTGGAGGTGACCACCATCAGCGGCGCCGTGGAGCTCACCGACATCACCGGCGACGTCCGGGCCGAGTCCACCTCCGGGCGGATCGAGGCCGCGGGCATCTCCGGGTCGGCGGATCTTGAGTCCACCAGCGGCCGCATCACCGCCTCCGGCGAGGGCGAGCGGCTGCGCGCCGTCAGCACCTCCGGCGAGGTGGACGTGGCCGCGTTCACGGCGGGCGCGGTGGAGGCCGAGTCCGTCAGCGGCAGCGTGTCCGTGGGCGGCGGGTTCGACACCGCCGAGGTCTCCTCGGTGTCCGGGAGCGTGGAGGTGGCCACCGGCGACCCGTTCCAGACCCTGGCGGTGGAGACCACCAGCGGCTCGGTCGACATCCGCGTCCCGGCGGGCTCCTACGACGTGACCGGCGAGTCCGTCTCGGGCGGGCGCGACATCGGGGTGGACACCTCCTCCTCCGGTCCGCGCGTGCAGGTGGACACCGTCAGCGGCGCCGTCCAGGTCCGCGAACGCTGACGGCCCGAACACGCAGGGCCCGGACGTCCGGGCGCGAACCCCGGTGTGCGAACGCCGGGGTTCACCCGCGGGTGAAGCGCAGCGCCGCCCAGTCCGAGTCGACCGGCACCTGGGCGGCGGGGCGCCACCCGTCGTCCACCAGTACGTCCCACCCCTTGTCCGCGCGCAGGTCCGTGATGATGGTGCCGCCCGGCCGGGGATAGCACACCCACACCGCCGTGGCCGGGGACAGGGTCTTGAGGATCGGGTGGACCTCGCGGTCCACCGTCGCCCGGTCCAGGGCGAACAGGTGCACCGAGTCGTACTCCGCGCCCTCGATGGGGCCCAGGTCGATGTGCACGTCGGGCGGCGGTTCCAGCAGCCGCAGATACCGCTCGGGGGCGTTGAGGACGAGCAGCCGGTCCCCGGGGCGGACCCCGAGCCTGTGGGCGAGCGTCTCCGACATGTCCCCCTCCGATTCCTGCGGACGGACCCCTTCGCGTCCTAGGGGACACCGTAAGGGCCCTACGCCGGGAAACCCAGGACCTGCCCCCCGTCGACCCGGAGATGACCGGGTTTTTAGGATGCATCCATGACAGATGAGAACGGCGTACTGCGCTGGGGCGTGCTCGGCACGGGCGGCATCGCCCATTCCTTCATGGAGGGCCTGCGGGCCACCCCCACGGCGCGCGTCACCGCGGTGGGCTCGCGCACCCTGGACCGGGCGCGGGAGTTCGCGTCGGCCTGGGGCGTGCCCCGCGCCCACGGGTCCTACGCCGACCTGGCCGCCGACGCGGACGTGGACGCGGTGTACGTGGCCAGCCCCCACCCCTGGCACCACGAGCACACCCTGCTGTGCCTGAACGCGGGCAGGCACGTGCTGGTGGAGAAGCCCATGGCGATGAACGCCTTCCAGGTCGCGGAGATGACCCGGGCCGCCCGGGACAACGGTGTCTTCCTCATGGAGGCCATGTGGACCCGGTACCAGCCGGTCCACCGGCTGGTGCGCGACCTGGTCGCCGACGGCGCCCTGGGCGAGCTCACCCACCTGTCCGCCGACTTCGGGGTCAGCGCCCCCTACGACCCCGACCACCGGCTGTTCAACGCCGACCTGGGTGGCGGCGCCCTGCTGGACCTGGGCATCTACCCGCTGTCGCTGGCCTCCTGGTACCTGGGAGAGCTGACCGTGGTGGGCGCCGTCCGGCGCCTGTCGCCCGACAACATGGTGGACGTGCACACCGCGATGCTGGTGCGCGGGGAACAGGGCGCCACCGCCCACCTGACCTGCGCCTCGCTCACCGCCCTGCCGGGGACGGCGGTGCTGGCCGGGACGCGGGGGCGGGTGGAGATCCCCCTGTTCTGGGCGGCCACCGAGGCGGTGCTGTACCGCGAGGGCCGCGAACCGGAGACGTTCCACCGCCCCTTCCGCGCCAACGGCTACGAGTACGAGGCCGAGGAGGTCGCCCGGTGCGTGGGCGCCGGGCTGTCCCAGAGCCCGGACATGACCTGGGACGAGAGCCTGCGCCTGGCCTCGCTGATGGACAGGGTGCGCGACATGGGCGGGCTGGTCTACTCTTCCTATCCGAGAGCACTCCGACCTTCAGGCCCAAGGTGAATCGAGCCTGAGCCTCCCCGATTTATTCCGGCCGGGATTTTCCGAGCTTCGTTTTCGTGGAAACGCCCGCGTGGCGACAGTGCGTGACGTTATGCTCTCGCACGTGAGTACGGACACCATGGTCAAGCGACAGGTCGGGCACCGCTCCCGGCTGGCGCTGTCACCTGCCCAGGTGTCGATGCTCGACGACCAGGCTCATGCCGCCCGCGCCGTGTGGAACCTCTTGCACGTGTGGTGGACCATGACCGGCGAGAACCGGCGGGTGTCGCTCAAGGACGCCGACGCGGCGATCAGACGGGCTCGCACGGATATCGACTGGCTGGCCGTGCTGCCCGCGCAAGCGGCCCAGGCCGTGCTCAAGACCTACTTCCAGGCGTGGCGCAACTGCTGGGAGGGCCGTGCGGGCGCGCCGACGTTCAAGTCCCGGCCGCGGTCGCCGATGTCGGTGGACGTGCCCCAGGGCGGGCACCTGAACATCGCCCGGGTGCACCGCCGATGGGGGATGGTGAACATCCCCAAGCTCGGCCGGGTCCGGTTCCGGTGGACCAAGGACCTGCCCGTGGGCAAACGCGCCGACGGGCAGAACCGGATCACCGGGGCCAGGCTGGTCAAGGACGCCCTGGGCTGGCATATCTGCTTCCGTGTCCAGACCCTGGAAGAAGCACCCGAGCCCCGCTCCGGGCCGGAGGTGGGCATCGACGCCGGGATCGCCGTCCCCCTCGCCCTGTCCGACGGCACCGTCTATGACCATCACCGCCCCCGCACCGCCAACGGCGGGAATGCGGATCGGGACAAGTGGTTGACCGCCGGAGAAAAGGCCGTGCTGGCCCGCCTGGAGAAGCAGGCCGCCCACCGCAAGGGCTTCCGCGTACGCGGGGAGACCATCTCCCGGCGCCTGGTGCGGACCTATGACCGGATCAAGGCGCTTCGCGCAAAAGCCACGCGCAGGCACCTGGACTGGCAGCACAAGACCACCACGCACATCGCCGACCGCTACGGCACCGTCGTGGTGGAGGACCTGGACATCACGCACATGACCCGCTCCGCCCGGGGCACGGTGGAAGAGCCCGGCGCCCGGGTGGCGCAGAAGGCCGGGCTCAACCGCGCCATCGCCCAGGAGGCGTGGGGGCGCACCATCACCCTGCTCGCCGACAAGCTGCCCCGGCGTGGTGGCGCCCTGTACCGGGTTCCGGCAGCGGGGACCTCTCGGCGGTGTTCGGAGTGCGGGTCCACCACCCCCGGTAGCCGGGAGTCGCAGGCGGTGTTCGTGTGCAGGAACCCGGCGTGCGGCTGGTCGGGCAACGCCGACCACAACGCCGCGCGCAACACCCTGCACCTGTACCGGACGGGCCACGCGCTCGTCCCGGCGGCCGGGAGGGCCGTCGCCAGGCGCGCACGACGCGTCAAGCCCGCCACCGCGAGGTAGGCGGGAATCTCCCGGCCGAAGGCCGGGAGAGCACTTCAAAGTGCGCCCACGGTCAAGACCGTGCCGCTGTGAGCAGGGCGGCGGTGTCGGGGTGGACCGGCGCGGCGGCACGCTCGCCGCGCCGGGGACGGCCGCCCAGGGCGGGCATGCGGCGCACCCGGGAGCGGGCGGCGCGGGCCAGGGCGCAGCGCGCCAGCGCGAGGGCGTCCAGGTGCGCGACCACCATGAGGGCGTCCTTGGGGCCGACGGTGCGGGCGACCAGGTCGTCGATGTCGCTGTGCCCGCTG